>DASXUA010000146.1:0-5109 GCA_036505095.1 Phycisphaerae bacterium | reverse complement strand
GCGTTCGGTCCGGCGAAATGTGCGCCAGGCCCGTGCGCGGGACATTGCCGATCGCGGTGAACTCGCCGCCGATGTACCATCCACCGGTGCCATCAGGGACAGTGGCGTAGATGCTGCCACTCACTTCCGGCAGCGCGGTATCATTAGCGCCCGAGAGGACATCGACGGCAACGGCGCTCCCGGTCCGCGGACCGACGTAATCGAACCGGCCGCCGATGTACACAACGCCAGCGGCAACCGCGATGGCATTGACCGTTCCATTCGGGAACCAGAGGTCCTCGCGCGGCGTCGATTGGAGCTGTGCGTACGATATGCTCGCGAGGGTGGAAACGGCGGCCAGCGCCGTGACTTGAGCGAGTCGGTGCGATCGAGAGGTCATGGCCAGCTCCTGCGATAACGATTCCATTCTACCAACCCGGCCAGGGTTCCAAGCCAAGCGATCGAGGCGCTTTCGGAATCCCTAGATGCCGACGCCGATCGGCCGCCACGCTCCCATGAAAAAGCTGAATTGCCTTCCAGGACTGCGTTTCAGCCCGCTGACGCCCGATAGGTCCCGCTCGGAAAACGACTTGCGCCAAGCGGGCGTGCGGGGTCGCTCGGGTTGGCGATTGGCCCGATGATGTTCGAGAGCAGGGGGCCTGCTCCGCAGGCGAGGTCGGTGCGGCATGGGCAAACTGGCGAGTGCTGTGATGCTGCTAACGGTCAGCGGCTTCGGCGGAACGGTGCGCGCCGGCGAATCAGAAGCGTTCTCGGAGGGCATCCCGTTCGCACTTTCTCTAGGAGAGCCGGAACCGAGCGTCACTCCGGCGCTCTCTTCGTCACGGCGAGCCACCGATGATATGGGAGAGCGAGGAGGCGAGGTGGGGCCGTCGGGTGCATTGCGGCTCTGGCATGTGGACTTGGGATTGCGGGTTGGGTTCCCGCGGCTGGCGGAGACGCAGAGTCTGCTGGCCCACAAGCTGGACTTGCCGCTCAAGTTTGATTTGCCAGGGGCCTTCCAGCGGCCGCGAACGCCGATCGATCAGCGCGATGAGCTGGCGCTCGATGCCGCGCAGATCGGATTCGGGCGGAAGATGAATGATTGGCTGCGGCTCAGTTTTCACCTGGGCGGCATGTTAGGCGATCAGCGCAAGAGCCAGCGCACGTTCAACTTGGCGCTCAAGACCGATTTCCCGTATCTGCTGCTGTATGCCGACCTGACGGCCGAAATCTATCCGTGGGGGATTCCCGAGGAACGTGCGCGGGCGAGTCTGTGGGAGCGGTTCCGGGCGTCGCGGCCTTTTATTGTGACCGGCTTCGAGACAGCGTATGTCCAAGCTTCGGCCGATGGACAGCTCAAGTTTCAACCGCTGGCGCTCTACAAGGATGATGTGTGTGTGCGTGATTGGCTCGTCGACTACCTGCTGGGCGTGGGCTGGGAACTGCCGCTCACTCCTCGCTGGTCGTTCGACCTTTCGGGGTATTATTCGTTTCACTTCTACCGGGCGGCCGAGTACAGCGGGTGGAATATCCTGGCCGCACTGCGGTATCGCTTTTGATCGAGTGTTCAGTTTTCAGGGTTCAGGGTTCAGAGGTTAGAGTTCAGAGTTCAGCGCGGCGCCGTTTTGCCATTCGCGCGGCACTCGATATGATGGCAGCACATACCCGCGGAAGGCGAGACGTCACGTGGGACCCTGTCTGACATCGGTGGATTTCGAAACCTGGGACCGCGGCTTGGCCGACGAGCCGAGCCGGGAGCGCTTTCGCGCGCACGTCGCGGGATGCACCGACTGCAGTCGGGTCTGGGAGCGCCGCCAACTCGCGCAGCAGGCCACGGGCGAGATACCGGCCGATCCGGGCTCCGGGGCGGACAGCCCGCCGGGAGCCTGGACGGATCGGACCGTGTCATTGCCCGGCGAGCGCCTCCAAACGGTGCAGGCCGCGGGCGAACAGTTTTTGCCCGCGATCGAGGGTTATCAGATTCTGGGCGTGCTCGGGCAGGGCGGCATGGGCGTCGTCTACCGAGCGCTGCAGACGAAGCTCAATCGCATTGTGGCCCTCAAAGTGCTGCCGGCGATGATCGGCCGCGCCAATCCCCAGGCCGTCACGCGCTTCCGGCGTGAAGCCACCTCGGCTGCCCGCCTGCACCACACCCATATCATTCCGATCTACGACTTCGGTGAATCCACGCATGCCTACTACTACGCGATGGAGCTGATCGCCGGCTTGCCGATGAATGAAGTCGTCCAGCGGCTCGCGAGCTGTGACGTGCTCAACGCCTCGCCGCCGCAGTTCACACAATTGTTGAAGACGCTCTGGGCCGCACCAGATGGAAGCGAGGCGAAAGCCGGAGCTGCGATTGCGGTCGCAAGTGGGACCTCTCGGGAAGGTGCCACGACGACGTCCGGATCCAACGGCGCGATTTCCTCTGCGCCCGGCCGGGGGCGCAGTTACTTTCGACAGGTCGCCCGCTGGATCGCGGATGCGGCCGATGCGCTGCACTACGCGCACGATCAGGGCATTACGCATCGTGACATCAAACCCGCCAACCTGATTCTGTCCACCGACGCGCGCATCATGATTGCCGACTTCGGGCTGGCGCTCGTGGCCGGGGAGGAATCGATGACGATGACGGGCTCGGTCCTGGGCACGCTGCGTTACATGAGCCCCGAGCAGGCCATGGGCAAGCGCGACGGCATCGACCAGCGCACCGACATCTGGTCGCTGGGCGCCGTGATGTACGAGCTGCTGACGTTTCGGCCGGCATTTCCCGGAGCTGACCAGAAAGAGGTGTTCGGCAACATTTTGGCGCGCGAGCCAGTCGCGCCGCACAAGGTCGTTCCGTCCATTCCGCGCGAGTTGGAAACGATCTGTCTCAAGACGCTGGAGAAATCGGCCGGCGCGCGGTATGCGACCGCCGGCGCGCTGGCGGACGACTTGCGGCGTTACGTCAACGACCTGCCGATCGCGGCACGGCCGCCGGGGCCGATCGAGCGCGGCATCAAGTTCGTACGACGGCACAAGGCGGGCGTGGCGAGCGTTACGGCGATGGTAGCGATCGCGTTGCTGCTGGTGGCCGCGGGGATGCTGTCGGCCAGCACGCGGCGCAATCGCGAGCAACGGCTCAGCGCGCTGCTCAAGCAGGGCCGCGATGAAGGCGTCAAGCGAAACTGGGCGGCGGCCGAAGAGGCTTTCGCGCAGGCGCGGCAACTCGATCCCAAGCATGCGCCGGCACTCTTCAACCTGGCGATCATGAAGAAGGATCAATTCAACAGCCTGGGGCCGAAAGCCAGCCGGCGGCTGCTGGAGGAGGCCGACGCGCTGTGCCGCCAGGCGCTGGCGATCGATCCGAAAAACGTCGGCGGTCTGAACACGCATGGAGTGATCCTCAAGAAGCTGGAGCGCTACGCCGAGGCGCGGGCCGCGTATGCGCGGGCGGTGGAGTTGAATCCCAAGCTGTACAACGCGTGGGATAACCTGGCGATCATTTGCGCGCATCAGGGAAATCTCGAAGAGGCCGCAGCGCTTGAAACCAAAGCGACACAGCTTGCGGGGACGGAAGATAAGTTCGCGGCGTATTGCTGGCGGAACCTGGCGTCGTTGCGGCTGCATCGCGGCGAGGCCGGGGCCTTCGATGCCATTCAAAACGCGATCGCGGCCGACGACAGCGATCCGGATAGTTGGCTGATCGGGGCGCGCATCCGGCTCTCCGCTCAGATGCACGCTTACAAGGACGCGCTGGATGACATCAAATATGCCGATCGCCAAGCCAAGGGCCGGGACGCGAAGATCAAGCGCATGCTGGCGCTGGCGCATCTGCGGAACGGCGAATTCGCGGAAGCCGTTGCGCAGGCCGACACCGCCGCCAGTCTGGGGGATCTGAGCTGTGCGGACGCGCTGATCAAGGCGGCCGCGTATGCCCGGATGCGTGACGCGGAGGCGGCGCGCCGCGAGCTGCGCGCCGCCGCCGACTCCTGGCCGGAGGCGCTGAGCGCGGAGCACGCCACGCTGGTCACATCCGAGCGTGGGCTGCTCTGGCTGGAATCGGCCGGCGAATTGCAGGCGCTGCGCGCCGAGGCCGAAGCCGCGCTGGGATCGCAGCCCTGAGCGCCCCAAAAACCGACAGCTTGGTCCGAATCCACGAATGTGCTAGACTGACCATGCAGTTCGCATCCGACCGAGTGCGGCGGACAGGCTGTCGCAGGATGCCCACGGGTCGATTGCAGAAAGTGGAAGGGGAAAATGGCACGTCGCGTCGAGTCCTTAGTGTTTCTCATCATATGCTGCGCCGGACTTTGGCCGCAGGCGGTACGCGCACAGGCCGCACCCGACCTGATTGTCGGCGACATTCCGGCCGTGGTGCGGCTGGGCCACTCGGGCGATATCACCGTCTATGGTGTGGCCAGCACGGCCTGCAATGTCGGTGACGCGCCGGCCGACTGGCACAACGCGACCTCGCAGCATCCGGTCACCGTGCAGAACCTATACCGCCTGAAAGATGGGCGCTTCGAGCAGATTGGCCAATCGTGGGCCGTCCACAACATTTTTGCACTGCAGGAATCGCTCTGCTCCGAGTGCGCCGCGAGCGGCACCTTCGAGCTGCTGGGTGTCGGGTGCTCGACGCCTAATACTGCCGGGTTCAATGGCTTCCAGATGATTCTTGGGCCGCGCTCGCAGATCAACGCGGCCACCGGTCAGTTCCCGTATCCGTTCAGCGCCCCGCCGCCGACACCCATCAGCGGCCGACGCTTGCAGGTACACGACGCTGAACTGCTCCCCGCGCTGAACGCGGGTGCGGAGTATTTTACCGAGGTGCAGTACGTCGCCGCCGACGATGCCGGCGCGGGGCATGGGGCCAACAATGCCTCCTATCGCCGCGTAACGGTTAGCCAGGGTCGGGCCGGCATATTGCTGATCGACGTCGCCGACCTGACGCAGCAGCGCAAGCCCGCGATCCGTGCCTGGGCTGATCAGGACTCGGCCGTGCAGCTTACGCCGGTGTCGTTGCCGGGTGACGGACAGTTCTGGGTGGCATCAAAGGCAACCGACCTGGGCGGCGGCCTGTGGCACTATGAATATGCGATTCAGAACCTCAGTTCGGATCGCAGCGCCGGTTCGCTCAACGTGGGA
>DASXUA010000145.1:0-1880 GCA_036505095.1 Phycisphaerae bacterium | reverse complement strand
AACAGCGAATCGCGTCCGAGATAGCAGGCCTCGCGCGGCACCGGCAGCGTGGCGATGATCGGGTCGAAGAAGCTTTGATGGTTGCTGGCGAGAATTACCCCGCCCGCCAGCGGCACACGCTCCACACCATATACCCGGCCGCGCAGCGCGCACATGTAAATCCACTGAGCGATACACTGACTGACGAAATAGAACACGCGGCGCTTCGCACCCGGTCGGGCTGAGATCCTCGCGTGAACCATGATCCACCGGCCGCCAAACCGCCAAAACACCAATCATAACCGCCAAGGCGCCAAGGAATCGAACCGCCAAGACGCCAAACGCGCCAAGAGGAAAAAAGAATAAGACGTGCGAAGCAAGTTCGCTCCTCTTGGCGTCGTTGGCGTTCCACCACGGCGGATCCTCCGGACTTGGCGGTCAAGAAGGGCGTCTGGCGGTTCTAGCGAGGCTGTCCGCGACACGCGGATCGCGTTAAAATTGGCAAGATGCCGCCGTCTCTGACACGTGAGCAGGTCCGCCGCCTGGACAGCTTGGCCAGCGAACGCCTGCACATGCCCAGCATCATCCTCATGGAGAACGCCGGTGCCAATGCCGCCCGGGTAATCCTCGCGCGTTATCCGCCGGCTTCCGAATGCACGTATGCGATCTGCTGCGGCCCGGGAAACAATGGCGGCGACGGCCTGGTCATCGGCCGTCATCTGCATAATGCCGGCGCGAAAGTCCGGCTGATCGTCTGCGGTCATGAGCGCGACCTGAGCACCGATGCGGGCGTTAATCTGCGGATTGTTCAAGCCATGGGGCTGCCGCTCCAGCTTGCGACCGACGCCGGCACGCTGGAACGTGCGGTGCAGGCCGTTTCGGGGGCTGATGTGGTTATCGACGCTTTGCTCGGAACCGGCTTTCATGGCGAGGTGCGCGCGCCGCTGGCCGATGTTATTCGTGCAATCAACGCGGCATCCCGTCGGGCGCTCGTGGCCGTCGACGTCCCCTCCGGACTCGACTGCGTTACCGGAGCGGCATCGGCCGCCACGATTCGGGCTGATCTGACCGTGACTTTCGCCGCGAGCAAGCGGGGTTTTCAATGCGGCGACGGGCCCGCTTGCGTCGGCGAAGTCGTAGTGGTCGGCATCGGCACGCCACCCGAACTGATCGAAGAAATCGTGCAGGAGCAGCGGCGAACATGAGGGCCCACGCACGATACGAGCGTTCATCCGCATCCCGATGCGCGCTCGATTCATTCACCACTACTCTATTCGTCCTAACGGCGTGCATCGGTGCGTTCGCGCAGGAATCCCAGCCGAGCGATGCTCTACCGATCGACGCGGGCGCTGAGAGCGCTTTGGGCGCGTCGGCCGCGGAACTCGTCGGCCATGCTTTCAAAACGCGCCGCACCGACCATTTCGTCGTGGCCTACGACGCCTCCGACCTCAGCGCGCGTGACCTGTGCCAGCGGCTCGAGGCCACTTTCGATAACGTCCTCCGCTTCTGCCGGTTCAATTCCATCCCCGCTGAGCCGCTGGCGCACCGCATGGATGTGTACTTCTTCGCGAAGTACTCCGAGTTCGACGCCTACGCGCGGTCGCTGGGCTCCAGCGCCGGCGCCTGGTCAGGGTTCTATTACAGCGGCAACAATCGTGCCGCCTTCTACGATTCGCTCGACGACCCCGCGCTGCGACCGCTGCTCGAGCAAATCGAGGGGCGTCGCAAAGCGCTTGAGCCGCTCGCGGGCGACGGCCAGCGGCGGCCGGGCAATTCGGGCGCGCTGACGCGCCTGCGGCAGGAGCTGGCGCGCCTCGAACGGCAGCGCGATGAACACGTGGAGCGCCGCAATCGGCTGATCGTGCAGCACGAGGCCGCCCATCAGATTCTCTACAACCTCG
>DASXUA010000144.1:0-3396 GCA_036505095.1 Phycisphaerae bacterium | reverse complement strand
TGTGATAAAAGCCTAACCGTGGGCTACGGACTTCGGGCTCCGGAGAAGACACTCGAGAAGGCTCTTGCAGAAGCCTGGAGTCTGGAGCCCGGAGCCAATTCGAAAGGCAGGTTGACATGACGTATTTTCGTCTCTCGCTCGTGGCCGTGGCACTGGCTCTCGTGGTGGGCGCCGGTGCAGCAGCGCAGCAGCGGGTCGACAAAAGCAACATGGAACTGGTCGGCTACGACGATCTTCAGGCCCGGAGCGCCTATCAGCCCCTCGTCCACAAGCAAGGCGACCGCTGGATCCTCTACATGGGGCATCACGGCGGCATGCAGCCCAATCCCCTGACCGGAAAAGTGGAGCCGAACGGGACCTCCATCGTCGACGTCACCAATCCGAAGCAGCCGAAGTACCTTGCCCACATTCCAGGCGATGCCGGCCAAGGCGAAGGAGGCGGCGCGCAGATGGTGCGGGTGTGCAACGGCAGCGAGCTGCCGCGCGCAGACAAGAGCAAGGTGTACCTGCTGCGCAGCTTCGGCACCGTTGGGCACGAGACCTGGGACGTCACAAACCCGTCGAGTCCAACCCGCCTGGCTGTGGTGGTCAACGGACTGCGCGACACGCACAAGAACTGGTGGGAATGCGATACCGGTATCGCCTACGTTGTCGGTGGCGACCCTGCGTGGCACACCCTGCGCATGACGAAGATCTACGACTTGAGCGACCCGGCAAAGCCGGTGTTCATTCGCGACTTCGGTCTTCCGGGCCAGCAGCCCGGCGCGGCGAACCCCTCGTCAATGACGGGGCATTTTCAGGACGTGCATGGCCCCATCTCGACGGGGCCCAAGGGTAACCGCGTCTACTTCGGCTGGGGGTACAACGCGAACGCGGTGCTGCAGATCGTCGACCGTGAAAAGCTGTTGAACGGACCGAAGGAGCCAACAGAAGCGAATCTGCTGTATCCACAAATCAGCAGGCTCGATCTCGCTCCCATTGATGGCGCCCACACCGTCATGCCGTTGCTGGGTGTGCCGGTGGCCGAGTTCGCCACTCAGAGAGCGCCACGGCCCGGCGGTGCGGCCGGTGAAGGCTCAGCCAACATCGCGACGAAGCGAGATTTTGTCGCGGTTATTGGCGAAGAAAGTGGCAACGAGTGTACCGGGGAGCGACAGATGGTCCGATTCGTCGACGTGACGACGGAAACAAAGGCCACCGGTGTATCCACCTTTACAGTGCCGGACTCGCTTGGGTTCTGCGGCCGCGGCGGACGCTTTGGTCCGCATGCGTCCAACGAGAACATGACACCGATCTATTACAACCGCGTGCTCTTCGTCTCGTATTTCAATGCCGGCGTGCGCGCCCTGGACGTTCGCGATCCCTACCACCCGAAGGAAATCGGCTATTTCATCCCGGCGGCGACCGCCAAGACCAGCCAGCAGTGCCTTGGCAGGGGCGCGAACGCACCTTGCAAGGTGCAAATCCAGACCAACAACGTCGAGGTGGACGACCGCGGCTATATCTACATCGCCGACCGCGCCAACACCGGCGTGCACATCCTCGAGCTCTCCGGCGCCGCGCGTAAGATCGCGAGATTTCCGTCCTGACACAGTGGCGGAAGGAGACGTTTCCAAAGCTAACCACAGAAGGACACAGGGGACTGAGATTCAGGAAACGAGAGGTCACAGAGAATCTAAAAAGGATTACGCTCTGTGGCCTCGAACAAGTTAGTGGAACCTCTGTGACCTCTGTGGTGAGGATGGAACTTCCAGTTTGCGGTTGACAGCCCCCATTGTTTCACCCTAGTGTGGCCAGTCTAAATCCATTACAAAACGCGCCTGGCTCTTGAGCGAGGCTCATGACTATCCCGTCGATTTTTCTCCGGCGGTGCCGGAATAGAGGGTTCCTGTCCGACGTGTGCCTCTCGCGCCGTTGTCCACATCCTCTTAAAGGAGGAAAGGCGATGAATGCTCAGCGAATCGCGCGTCTCGTCGTGTGGTTTTTCCTGCTCCTGCCGGTCACCGCAGGAGCGCAGGCCGTCAACGCGACAATCGCGGGGGTGGTGCGAGACGCATCGGGTGGGGTGATGCCCGGCGTCACTGTAGAAGCCACCAGCCCTGCCCTGATCGAGAAGGCCCGCTCTGTCGTGACGGACGGCCAGGGCTTGTACAGAATTGTCGATCTGCGGCCCGGCACCTATATCGTCGTCTTCACCCTGCCTGGCTTCAACACGTTCAGGCGCGAAGGCCTCGAGTTGACGACGGGGTTTACCGCAAACGTGAATGCCGAGCTGAGAGTGGGAGCGCTCGAAGAGTCGATCACGGTCACGGGGGAGGCCCCGGTGGTAGACATTCAGAACATCCGCGAGCAGACCACGATCAGACGCGACATGTTGGATGCGCTCCCGACCACCAGACGGCTTGCCCAGCTTGCCACGCTCATCCCGGCAGCGACCACCGGAGGCGCCACCTTCGTCGACGTCGGCGGCGTCGGAAGCGACCGCGGTCAGATCGCGACCCACGGCCAGCGTCCCAACGACATGAGCTGGAATGTGGGGGGCATCGATTCGAGGGTGTTCACGGGCGGCAACTTCATGTTCAACGTCCACACCTTCCAGGAGCTCGTCGTCGAAACGCTCGCCGGCTCGGCGGAAACCTCGACCGGCGGCGTCCAGCTCAACGTCGTACCGAAGGATGGCGGCAACAGGTTCTCGGGCACTTTCAGTACCGAACATACCGGCCCTGGACTGCAGAACGACAACATCGACGACAAACTGCGCGCCCGCGGTCTGACCGTCGGGCCGGCTTCGAGCTCGGTCAGAAAGTACTACGACACCGGCGGAGGGTTCGGTGGCCCGATCAGGCAGAACAAGCTGTGGTTCTTCGCGGCCCACCGCTGGCTCGTCAAGTCCCAGTATCAGCAAGGCAATTACTGGAACAAGCGGCAGGGCACCTTGTTCTACGAGCCGGACTTGGACCGGCCAGCCTACATCGAGGACACCTACAAGGACACCTCGGTCCGCCTGACGTGGCAGGCCGCAGCGAAGCACAAGATCACCTTCTCCCACAGTCAGCAGCCCGCCTGCCAATGCTTTTTCGGCTTGTTGGAGTCGGCTACGGGAGGAGGCGCTCTCCTCACGCCCGAAGCCACTGCCGCAACGTATTACAACCCGGGTTACATGCCGATGGCGACTTGGACCTTCCCGGCCACCAACCGCCTCCTGATCGAGGCGTCCGGATCGGCGAACGGATATTTCCGCAACCCCAAGCGGCAGCCGGGCGTGGATGGTGACGACATCGCGGTCACGGATGTCGGGAAGAACTTGAGCTACGGCTCCCGCGCGACGGCGATCACCACCGGCTACAATACATTGGTTCGGATGGTCGTACACCAACGGGCCGCCGTGTCTTACGT
>DASXUA010000143.1:0-5290 GCA_036505095.1 Phycisphaerae bacterium | reverse complement strand
CGATCGGGACATTCTGACCCGTCAAGACGCACGCGGTGCAGGGTTGAGTGAAGGTGACGGCGTGTACGTGATGGGGTTTCCTCTCGGCCTTGTTGGAGAGCATCGGGACTACGTGATTGCCCGTCAAGGCGCGATTGCGCGGGTTCGAGACTGCCTCGATTTGAGTAGCAAAGATTTTCTCATCGATTGCGCTATTTTTCCCGGTAGCAGTGGCAGTCCGGTCATAGTTAGACCGGATATGACTTCGATACGCGGAACCCAGCCCATGAAATGCGCTGACTTGATTGGCATAGTTTCGGGCTATCTTCCCTACCAAGAGATCGCGATAAGTCAGCAGACGGGTCGTCCGCGAATGAGTTTCGAGGAGAACTCCGGATTGGGTAAGGTTTATCCAATTGACTATGCGATGGAACTGATCGAAAAAGCTGTCGCTAAGGCTTTGGATGCTCCCCCCGCTACGGAACAACAACCGGAGGGCGCGCAGCCCCCAAGTAATCCTGCTGCGAGTTGACTTTGTGCTGGCTGTCCGAAGTGCGTGGCAACCATGAGCGCGATCACGTGTCTGACGGCAGACGAAAGCTCGGAGTGGCTGCGGAGCCACGGCTACATTGCTCCCTATGAGTCCGGGTTCGCCTTTCATCGCGAGGTCAAAACGCCTCTGGACAGCGGCCAGAAGTGTGCGTTGGCTAAGTGCATTCTGCGCTGGCTGCCAGCGGACGGTGAGTGCATCCTCCTCATCACGGCTTGGGGGATATGGCCGTCGTCGGAGAACAGAGAATTGTTCGAGCGTGTGCGCGCGTCGCTGGGCGAAACGCGCACGATTGTCGAACTTCCCGGCCAGGTACTGCCCCTGGAGAACAAAGGCGTGCTCGAGTGTTTGCTTGACGTCTGCTTCTACAACTTCTGGGACATCGTGTTCGCGGATGCCCGCCACCGCTGGTTGATTCGATTCTCGCATGATGAGTACATTACGATCGACGCTGACCCGGCATTTGCTCCCTTGGCAGAACAGGCGCTGAACGCATTCCAGTGAACTGTAGGGCCTGCACCGGCGGAGCGCGCCGACTGCCGGCACGCAAAGCCTCGTACCCGTGAAGCTGAGTGCGCAAATCCGCGTAATCTGCGCATTCCAATGCCCGCCCCCCGTTGCTGCGAGAACCCTGCGCCCCTTGACGGTCGCGGACAACGGCGGGTGACGCAGCTAGTTATGGACGTTCGGTGATCTCGTCGAACGCTGACCAGATGGACCGCATCACGGCCGGGCTGACGGTTCCTAGACGCGCGCTGCTGAGTTGTGAGCGGAATGACCAGAACCGTCGGGAGTTTCGCTGGCGCGGTCGCCGCCTGGACAATGATGGCCGGCCGTCGTCCCGCTTGAGCGCGGCCGCTGCCCGAGGGAAACTCCACGCAGTATAGCTCGCCCGCGTTCACTGCTCGCTGTCCTCGAACGAGAATGCGTCCCAAGCCTGCGTGCCGAGGGATTGCCAAGCAGCCAGTTCGGCCGCCAAGTCGGCACTCATGGGTGCGTCGGTCAGCGGCACGAGCAGGATGCCGTTACGAGTCTCAATGATCCGCACGGGGGTATTCGGCTTCAAGGCGTAGCGCTCGCGAAGCTCATCGGGTAACGCGATCTCGCCACTGTGTCCGACCGTCAGTCGTGTCATGCTTGCGCTCCGTGGCTTCCGGACCTTCCGCGAAACCTGACGCCCCGCGACTACAAGATTATACCCCATCGCAAGAACGGCCACACCGTCACGCACGACGTGCGGGCTCGCCTGAGATGGCCGCCGCGATCTGGCGCAGGCGGGTCAGCGACGCGGACGCGTAACCTGTGGCTTCGTAGCGCTGGATCTGCTGCGCCTTCAGCCCCAGGCGATCCGCCAGGTCCTGCTGCGCCAGCCCCGCGGCGATGCGGGCCTGCACCAGGCTCCGCGGCAGTTCGTCCAGCCCGTCCACCGGCGGCAGGCGCCGGCGGCCGGCGCGCACGCCCTCGTACTCGCGAAGTTGAGCGCGCAAATCCGCGAGCTGACTTCGCAGCCCCTCAACCTCGGCCTTCTGGAGTAGCGGGTGAACTCCGCGTGACGTGCCGCCGCCGGAACTCACTTGGCGCAACGCCCGCGCGAACCTTCTCGGCCTTCGCCCGCGTCACGCGATATTGGCGCTCGTTCTGGATCATGGCCGCACCTCCAACAGAATCCGCACGATCCCTTTGGCGCGGCCGTCAGCATTGTGCCTGAAGAAGTCGAGGAACGCGCAGGAAACCTGAAATCGGGAATCCCCGAGGAACCGAACCAGGACTCAGGACCACACCGTTTTGGTCAGCCGGCCAGAATCTTCAACCGGCCTGGAGCTTGCGCGTGCGGTCGTGAGATTGTGATGCGTACGTCGCACCCGAGACAGTTGAGGAACCGGAACAATCGATCGCTGGAGAATCCGTCCAAACGCCCGTTCAACAAGGCCGAGACTTTCGGCTGGCTGATCCCCAGGATTCTTGCGGTCGCCGCCTGCGGCAGCCCCTGCGCCCGAACAATTTTCAGAATGCGGGCAGCCAGTTCAGCTTTCGCCAGGTACTGGTCGGGCCTCGGAATCCGAAGGTCGGCAAACACGTTGCCACTGCTAGGGACTACTCTCCGCTTCATGTCCTTTGCTCCCATAGGCCCGTTTGTATTCGGCAGTCGCAATTCTGAGCCGGCGCCGGACGAGGTCCATTTCGGATTTCGCCGTCGAGATTCCCTTCTTGGACTTCTTTTGAAAAGCATGCAGCACATACACGGCGCGCGGGAATCTCACCGTGTAGACAGCGCGATAGGCATTACCCGCACAGTCTGCGACGATCTCCAGCACACCGGCGCCGCCAAAACCCTTCAACGGGTTGGCTTTGATCGCGCGCGTGCCCATCTGAGCCAGATACAGGGCGTAACCTGCCTCGCGGCGTGCTGGGCCGGGGAAGGCGGAAAGGTCCTCCCTCGACGATCCAACCCAGATCAGCGGTTTGAGCGTCGGGGCGCGCCGCTAATTCGGCATCGTATCAGATTATCCCCTTTCTGGGATCACGTGTCAAGCCGCCCTAACGAGCTGTGTCTATTCGCGCTCCTCGAGGTTGAACAGTCGCCGCACGGTATCGACGTAGATGCGTCCGCGGCCGTGCTCGCCTTTTTCCGTTAACGCGCGGCTGGGGTCGTGCAACAGCTTGCCGATCAGGCGGTTGAGCATCTGCTCGATCAGTGCCAGCTCCTCGGGCGAGGCGTGCTTCAGCTTGGGGCGCAGCCAATCGAGTTCGCCGCGGGCAATGTCGCCCAGCCGCTCCTGGAGTTCGCGAATCACCGGGCCCACCTCGCGGGCCGCCTGCCACTGGAAGAACTCGGCCACGCCGGCCTCGACGATCTCGCGCGACTGCTCCAGCTTGGCCTGGCGGTCGAGCCAGTGCTTGTCGGCGATCTTTTGCAGATCGTCGATGTTGTACAAGAAGACTTCCTCGTGCTCGCCGACGGCCGGCTCGATGTCGCGCGGCACCGCCAAATCGATCATCAGCAGCGGACGATGCCGCCGCCGTTGCGGGACCGTGGCAAACGTCGCGGCCGTGATGATCGGCTCGGACGCGCCGGTGGAGCACAGCACGATGTCGGCTTCCGCCAGTGCGTCGGGCAGACGCTCCCACGGCTGGGCGACGGCTCCGACCTGCTGGGCCAGAGCGTTGGCCCGCTCGGCCGAACGGTTGATCAGCACGATGCGCCGCGGCCGCAGCTCGAGCAGATGCCGCAAGGTCAGCTCGCCCAGCTTCCCCGCACCGACCAGCAACACGGTCTTGTCATGGAAATTCGCGAAGATTTGCCGCGCAAAATCGATCGCGACGCTCCCGATGCTGAGGCGTCCGGCCGAAATCTGCGTGCGGCTGTGGACATCCTTGGCCACCGCGAATGCCCGCTGGAAGAGCATCATGAGCTGGCTCTTCGGCGGCAGGTGCGTGCGGGCCAGCTCCAGGGCGCGCTTGGCCTGCGCCAGAATCTGCGACTCGCCGACGACCATGGAATCCAGCGAGCTGACCACGCGAAAAAGATGCCGCACGGCCTCGGTGTCCTCGTAGTGGTAAAGGCTCGACGAAAACGTGTGCAGCGGAAGGTGATGTTCTTCCGCCAGGAACTCGATGGCCTCGCGCAGCCGCGGACGGCCGTGCGCCGGCCGTGCCAGATAAAGCTCGGTGCGATTGCAGGTCGACAGGATCAGCGACTCGGCGCAGGGAAATCGAAACTGAAAGCGGCCCAAGGCCGCGGCGCAGTGCTGCTCGTCAAACGCAAGCTGCTCCCGGACGGCTACCGGAGCGGTCTTGTGATTGCAACCGACGACGAAGGTTCGCATGGGGAGTAGCCAGTAACGGATGTCCAGCAGCCAGCGACTAGCAACTGGCAACTAGCAACTCGCATTCACCGATGCAGCGGCGACAGCATGTCCACGACCATAATGACGAAGACCAGTGCCGCGGCGCTGCCGGCGGCCAGGATGGCCACCCGCCGCCCGCGGAAGCTCGGGACCAGCCACGCGGCCGTGACGGTCACCATGTACACGCCCCAGATGGCGAACGAGGCGATGATAAACTCGTTCTGCACCCAGGCCGACGGGTTCACCGAGCGGACCATCTCGCAAATGCCGGTCAGAATCCCGAACGAGAACAACGCGAATCCCAGCGACAGATTCCAGCGGATAAAACGCTCCCAAGCCTCCAGCGGCGCCACGCGTCCCAGTAATGCCGACGAGTCCTTGCGCCGCAGGATGCGCGCGGTTACCAGATACACCACCCCGGCCGTACCACCGCACGTCAGCAGCGCTGCGCCCATCACTAACGAAAGCGGATGCACCACAAACCAGGCCTGCTCCACCCCGGCCGCCGGCTGCCGGGCAATGAATAGGAAACCGCAAATCTGAATGAGCGTGGCTATGGGCAGCAAGAACCCATCGAACCCGCGCATGGTCGCGCGGTGCTCGGCCAGCAGTGCCATTAGGGCGATGAGCGTGCTGAGCAACAGGGTGAAATCGAAGGTTACGGCCAGCGTGCGGTTAGGTCCGACGGAGGCCATCCGCCAAACGAGCAGCGCCGCGTTAAGACTGACCGCGGTCAGCGTAATCCACGGTAGGACGCGCCCCGGCCCATCCACGCGGTAGCGCAGGCGCAGCACGGCGCCGCAACTCGCCGCGGTAAGCAGCGCAGTCGACCATACGGCCAGGAACAAGTATAGCGGTTGCGGCATGCGATGGCGTCAAGTGCGCCGGCAGTCGTGGCGACCCCCAGTCCCGC
>DASXUA010000142.1:0-14431 GCA_036505095.1 Phycisphaerae bacterium | reverse complement strand
TGGGCTTTACTCTTTCGCCGCTCCGCGGCTGCGTTGAGCCTTCACTCCTGCGGACCCCGCCAAGATCATGCGGGTCCGAGACCCGGTTCAGATCCTGTTTGCATTGGCTCGCCGTTATGGCGTGGGCGATAAGCGCCGGTGAGCATGACCAGCGCGCCGGGCAGGGACCAGAGCAGGTGGATCATGCGCAGGGCGATCGCCAGACAGAGGAGCTGCGCGAATGTGCCGTGCTGTTTGAGGAAGAGGAAGTAGACGGCCTCCATCGTGCCGGCGCCTTGGAAGGAAATCGGCACGGCCGCGACCACGTTGCCGGTGGCGATGTAGACGTAGTAGTCGCCGATGGCGGCCGCGGTCCATTCCATGCGCAGGGCGCGCGCCGCCAGCACCACGGCACTGACGGCCAGGAAATGAATGACCACCGTGATCGCCAGTGCGGTGCTGAGCAGCACGCGATGCCGCAGCAGGCGCTGCGTCGATTGATCGGCGCGGCGCAGATGCTCCAGCCATCGGCCGATCTTGGATTCTGGATCTTGGATTTTGGACTCGGGCCCGCCGGTCGCGCGGCGGACGAGACTGCGGGCTTTCTGGGACAAGAACAGCGCGCTGCCGGCCGCGACCAGGACCAGCACGCCGCCCAATTCCAGCACCAGCCAGCCGGCCGCTCGGTCGCGCGCCACGACCGTTCGTAGCGCCAGGACGAATCCGACCATGATGATCAGCCCAAGCAGACCGATGATGCGGTCGAGGAAAACGGTTGTGACGGCCTCGGTTTTGCGATGCGTGTGCAGCGAGATGTAATAGGCCTTGAACACGTCGCCGCCGGTGGAGCCGATGATCGCCAGAAAATTCAGGAAATTGCCGGCCACGGAGAGCTTCAAGCTTTCCCAATAAGTGATGTGAATCTCCTGCGCCTGCAGGACCAGCTTGAACCGCAGCGACTGGATCAGCGGCACGGGTGCGAAGGCGGCCAGGCACAGCAGGAAGAACGGGCGATCGCTGGTATGCCACGCGGTTTTCAAACCGAGCTCGATGCGCTCTTCACCCGTCTGCGGGTCGTGCGATACTGCGGCGCGCGGGACGGTCATCTTCGTCCCGTCCGCCAGACGCACGGTCACTTGATTTTCCGAGATGTTCTCCGCCACCAGGTGCCGGCCGTCCTCCAGCGCGACGTAGTCATTCCACTTCACGTGGCTCAACACCAGCCACAGCGCGGCGGCGCAGATCACGATGCGCAGGATGAGAAATAAATGTCGGCGCGTGCTTTTTTCAGGCATTGCTGATGGCATCATATCGCCGGACGAGATTCCCGCACGAGTTTCGGGTTCGCATGTCACGTTTAGCCGCAATCCGCCGCGGCGGATGCGCTCCACCCGGCCGCTGGACTACCGTGCGACCGATTTGCAGCCCGCGCAGCGCGGCCCTGCGGGCCTGCGGCTAAACGTTGCCGGCGGGCGCATCAATTCCGCGTTTGACGACCGTGAGTCCGGGATGGCGGCCCAGAAGCTGCTCCAGGTGCGTGCGGTTGATGCGCACGTCCATCTCGACCTGCTCGTCGAAGAAGCGGCGGTCCAGCACGTGGGCTTTCTGCTCGATCGCGGCCAGCAGCCGTCCATCGCGCACGCTGGTGCGCAGCGTGGCGTGCACGTCGGCGCTGCGCATGGCAGCGATCACCGCCGTGATCAGGTGCTCCAGCCCGGCGCCGGAGCGCGCCGATATCCGCAGGCTTGGGACATAGCGCTGTTCGAGCACCTGAATCAGCGCCAGGTCCTCGGCCGCATCCATCTTGTTGAACAGCGTGAGCTTGGGTGTGTCGTGGCAGCCCAGCTCATCCAGCACCTTGAGCACCGTTTCGATCTGCGCGCCCGCCTCCGGCGCCGCCGCATCCACCACGTGCAGCAGGAAATTCGCGTGGATCGTTTCTTCGAGCGTCGCGCGGAACGAGGCCACCAGATGGTGCGGCAGATCGCGCACGAAGCCGACCGTATCCGACAGCAGCGCCGTGCGGGCCTCGCCAAGCTGCCAGCGCGTGGTCTTGGTGTCCAGCGTGGCGAACAGCTTGTCTTCGGCGAGCTGCCCGGCGCCGGTCAGCGCGTTCATCAGGGTGCTCTTGCCGGAATTAGTGTAGCCCACCAGCGTGACCTGGAACTCGTCGGAGCGCGCCAGCACTTCGCGCGTCTTGCGCTGATCGATCTCCGCGATCTGGTGGCGCAGCATGCTGATGCGGTCGCGGACGATGCGGCGGTCGATCTCGATCTGACGCTCGCCGGGTCCGCGCGTGCCGATGCCGCCGACGCTGCCCACGCCCGTGCCACCACCGGCGCCGGCGATGCGCTCCAGGTGCGTCCACATGCCGCGCAGCCGCGGAGCGGTGTACTGAAGCTGCGCCAACTCGACTTGCAGGCGCGCTTCGTGCGTGCGAGCGCGCGAGGCAAAGATGTCGAGGATCAGCTCGCTACGGTCGAGCACCTTGCAGCCGGTGGCTTCTTCGAGCTCGCGAATCTGGGCGGGGGAAAGGTCATTATTGAAGATCACGAGATTGGCGTTATTCGCTGCGGCGCGCTCGCGCACCTCCTGGACTTTGCCCTTGCCGATGTAGGTGGCGGCCACGATATGCGAGCGGCGCTGGATGAGGCCATCCACCACGATCGCGCCGGCCGTCGCCGCCAGCGAAGCCAACTCGGCCAGCGGGTTGCGCGCTTCGCCGGCGCGCTCCGGCGTGATCACAGCCACCAGGATCGCGCGCTCCTGCTGAACGGAAAGATCAGTTCGTTTGAGGTCGTTCAATGCGATGAGTGTTCAGTGTTCAGTTTTCAGTGTTCAGCTTTTAGGAGCGCGTAAACATGCCGGACGCTCAGCATGGCTACCCGGCTGAAGCCGTGCAGCCCTGCCACCCGCCGACACTACGTCTGCTGTGGATAATGGCCATTCCGCTCGTATTGCGTGATCTTGTCCAGGCGCCGCGCGTGCCGGCCGCCTTCGAATTCGGTGCGCAGCCAGGTGTCGACCACGCGCTTGATCAATTCCTCACCCACCAGATCGGCCGGCAGGCACAGGACATTGGCGTCGTTATGGCGTCGCGAAATCTCCGCGGTCAACTCGTCGTGGCACAGCGCGGCGCGGATGCCCTTGACCTTGTTGGCCGTGATCGAGGTGCCAATGCCCGTGCCGCAAATCAGGATGCCGACTTCCGCGTGGCCGTCGGCCACGCAGTGCGAGGCCGGCAGCGCTAAGTCGGGATAATCGCAGGATTCGGGACTGTTGCAGCCGAAGTCCTCGACCGCGTGCCCCATGGCGCGCAGTTGCGACTTGATCCGCTCTTTGGCATGAAAGCCGCGATGATCGCTGGAGATGGCGATTTTCATAGCTCGATCTCCGCCAGACGCTGCCGGAGGGCCGTCTCGATCCGTTCCGCACACGCGGCGTAAACTTCCGGACCGGCGCCCACCGGATCTTCAATATCCATCTCAGCCGCCAGCATCTGCACGCGCTCGGCCGCCTCGGGCGCCAGATCCAACACCCACTCGAGCTGTGAGTGGGTCATCGTGAAGACCCGATCGGCTTGGCGGGCCAGATCGTGCGTCAGCGGCTGGGTTGTGTGGTCGCTGATGTCGATGCCACGCTCCTTCATCACCGCCGCCGCCTCGGGTGCGGCGCCCGATCCATAATGAGCGGCCAGCCCGGCCGACGTGATGCTGTAACCCAATCGTTCCAGATCATGCGGCGAACAAGCGAGCCTGTCGGCCAGCAGCCTGCGGCAAAGCCCCACTGCCATCGGGCTGCGGCACGTATTGCCCGTACACACGAACAGGATGTTCACCGTCGCCAGGCGTCGCAGCGCCCGATCATCATAAACGCCTTCGCGGATCACCGTGAAGGCGGCACCCGACGATTCACCAGCGCCTGCGGGATGCGCCGCAGCTTCGGAGGCGGCCGGCGGCGAATACACGCGGACAATGGTTGAGGCCTTGGCATACCGCGTCGGTCCGCCGTCGATCAGCAGATCGATGCTGTCAGCCATCTGCTCGAGCACTTCGTCGGCCGTTCGCGGCGGACGCGCGCCGGCCACGTTCGCACTGCTGGCCACAACCGGCGGACCGGCCTCGTTCAGCAGATCGGCCGCCACCTGATCGTCCGGGCAGCGCAAACCGACCAGCCCGTTCTGGTACAACTCGTGCGCCACCTCCTGTCCCAGCTCGGCCACCACGGGCGCCCGGTTCGGATCGTTGACCTCCAGCAAAAGCGTCAGCGGTCCGGGCCAGGCCTTGCGGGTGAAGCGCCGCGCGACGGGCGGCATGTCCGGAACGAAGCGCTCCACATCGCGGCGCCGGCCGATGTGCACCGTGAACGGCTTGCCCTCATCCCGTTGTTTAGCTGCCCGCAAGCGGCGGATGGCCCCCGGGATGTCGGCCCGAACGCCCAAGCCGTATACCGTCTCGGTCGGGAACGCGACCAATCCGCCCCGGCGAATCACCTGGGCCGCACGGCTGATGACTTCCCAGTAACTGCTTTGCTGATCGACCTTTACGACATCTGTCACAGCCGCGGCTCTCCCTGAGGAATTATGGAAGCGCCCGGCACGGCTGTCAACTTGGCGGGCAATCCGCCGCGGCGGACCAGCGTGCTCGGCTGTGACCGACCGATGTATCAGGACCACCATCCTGAGAAGCGGTGATAGGCGTGCACGAGGGCAGAGGCCACGACTTCGGAAAAGATCACGCCCAGAATCACTTCGATTCCGGTGATGATGTGCGCCAGCAGGATCAGCAGGCCGTCGTCTTCCAGCAGCCCGATGCCATAAAGGGCGATCACTACGGCGAAGATTGCGTTCGAGCCGGGTATGGGCAACGGCAGCGCCAGACCGAGGCCTTGCAGCGTCACCCCTACGCCGATCAGCACCCAGAAGGGCCCGCGCGCCAGCACAGTCCAGCGCGGGCGTATCCAGCGCTCCATACCGCGCGTCCAGCGAGTCACGCGTTGACCAAGCCATTCGAGCGTCCCGACCGTCACCACGTGCTGCCGCATCCGGCGCGGCAGCCACGGGCGACTCCGGCCGGCGACCATCTGGGCAGCGACCAGGGCGATCGCCAGACCGAACGGCGTCGAGAGCATGACAAACGGCACCGACACGAGTGCCAGGAACGCGATCAAGAATCCGAAGCCCGCATGTTCCGTGCGCTCGACGATCTCGCCGAGGGTGATGTTGGAAGGGACGCCCGGTTTGCTATGGCGCCGTCTGCGGCGCCCCGGTGGTCTGCCGGTAGAAGTGCTCTCACGGACATCGGCCTCCGACCGCCGCGCGGGTACAACGGCACGGGCTTCGGCGCCGAGCTGCGCCAGTAAAACCGAAAGGCGCAGAGCTTGCATCTGAGTGGGATGCTCGCCCGCCGCCGGCGAGGCGCCCGGCGGCGCGCTCGAACGGTTGGGGGCCTTATGCTTTCTCCGGCCAGGGCGGGTCATTACGCGTCAGTTTATCTGTTATGCGGCGGGGATGAACCCCGCCGCTCGCCAAGCCGCCGGGTCCCGACGGTATCGCGGAACTGTGGCGGCAATGCGAGTTGCAGCCTCGCCATTGCATGGTTTCCACTTTCGGATAGCTTCAAGTTCAGGAAAATGCGGCGATCACGAGCATGCTGACCGTCACGGAAATGACCAACTGGGCCGTCGATCTGATCGGCGTGCGGAAGACTTATGGCCGCGGGGCGCGGCGGATCGAGGCCCTGCGCGGCGTGGACATTCAGGTCGGGCGAGGCGAAATCTTCGGGCTGCTGGGGCCCAACGGGGCGGGCAAGAGCACGCTGGTCAAAATCATGATGACCGTGGTGCATCCGGACCAGGCCATGGGAACCATCCTGGGCCGGCCGCTGGGGAACCGCAAGAAGCTGGCGGTCATCGGCTACCTGCCGGAGAACCATCGCTTCCCGCCCTACCTGAGCGGGAGGCAGCTTCTGGAGTATTACGCCGCCCTGGCGAAAGTGGAGCGGACGCGGCGCCGCAAGAATGCCGAGCGGTTGCTCGAACGGGTCGGCATGAGCGCGTGGGCCGCCACGCGCATCAGCAAGTATTCCAAAGGCATGATGCAGCGGCTGGGTTTGGCCCAGGCGCTGATGAACGATCCGGAGCTGGTCGTGCTTGATGAACCGACCGATGGAGTTGACCCCGTCGGCCGCCGTGACATCCGCAACCTATTGCTGGAGCTCAAATCTCAGCGCAAGACGATCTTCCTGAACTCGCATCTGCTGAGCGAGCTGGAGATGGTGTGCGACCGCGTGGCCATCCTGATTGAGGGGCTGGTCGCGCGCCAGGGCACGCTGGCCGAGTTGACCGAGCACACGGTGGATTACCGCATCACGGTCAGCGGAAACGTTGATGCGTTGCGGCCGGATTTGGAGGCGCGCGGCGCGGCGCTGCAAAACGGTGAAATCGTCGTGCCGGGGCACGACCTGACGAAAGTGAACGAATTGGTCGATCTGTTGCGGGCACGCAAGCTGCTGATCGAGTCGGTGAAGCCGCACCGCTTCAGCCTCGAAGATATCCTCGTGCAAACGATGGGCGAGGTAGCGGCGCAGCCGGGCGCGCCGCCGGTCGCACGGCCCGTAGCGCGGCGCTGAGTGTTGGGCTGGGAAGAGATGCCATGCAGACGTGGGCACTGATCGCTGACTGCTTCCGCGAAGCGTTCGATCGCAAGATCTTCTGGGTGATGGTGGCTATCACGCTGATCGTCACGTCCGCGATGGCCTGCATCGGGTTCGACGAGCGCGGCATCAGTTTTCTGTTCGGCGTCTGGCGGCTGGAGTATTCGAATCCGGCGTTTCACGGCGGGTTGGCAGCGATCGGGATTCCGCTGAAGTTCGTCGCGGCGATTGCCATCAATATTCTGGATACGTTCGTCGGGTGGATTGGCGCCGTGCTGGCGCTCGTGGCGACGGCCGGAATCTTTCCGCGCTTCATGGAACGCGGTGCGATCGACGTGCCGCTGGCCAAGCCGCTTCCTCGCTGGAAGCTGTTTCTAGGCAAGTACCTGGGCAGCATGGTCTTCATCCTGATGCAAGCCACCTTATTCGTGGCGTTAACCTTTGTTGTCATTGGCCTGCGCTGGCGCGCCTGGCTGCCGGGATACCTGCTCAGCATCCCGCTCATGGTGATTCTTTTCAGCTACCTCTACGGCGTCTGCGCGCTGGTCGGTGTTATGACGCGCAGCACGGCCACCGCCATCCTCGTGAGCCTGGCTGCCTGGCTGGTGTTTGCCACACCGGCGACGGTGCTGCAGACCATGTCCATCGTGCAGCCCAGAGGGAACGGCCGCATCGTGCAAGTCGCCAGGCTGGCACGTTGGGTCCTCCCGAAAACAGGCGAAGTGGCCTACATCGCCGGCCGCTGGGCCGGGGCGGGCATCGAGTTAGATGTGCCGGTCCCGCCGCCAGCCGGGTTTGCCGACGACAACCAGGCGGCGGCGATGCGCGAACTCTCCGAGCAGCAACTCAAGATCAGCGCGCTTAAGTCCATCGGATCATCGCTGGCGTTTGAGCTAGTGATCGTGCTACTGGCGATGCGGCGGTTCTCGAAGACGGATTTTTGACGACGCGGCAGCAGAACCCTCATGCGCGAGCGCGGTGACGCACAGCATTCGACGATGCACGCCTGCGCACGTCACCCCCCACTGGCGTGGGGGGTTCTGATGGGCGCGCCCAGACTCTGCATTGCTTCGCGGGCTACGGATTCGCTTGTTTGTAGGCGTTGTAGAGATCGGGTGCGCGGGTTTTCAGGTCCTGCTCGTCGCGATAGACCTTGATAACCTCGGACTGGCCTTTGCGAAGGTGGCATTCGATCTGGCCGTCGGGATTCACGCGGAACGTCTGCTTGGGCTTGGAATCATCGATGCCAATTCCCGGACCATTCTCGTCATTTTCGTCTTCGCCCAAGGGCGCGCCGAACATGCGGAAGTGGCCGCCGGGCGTGTTGAACCACAGCCCGGGAGCGCCGTGGAACTGCTTCATGGCCTCATCCAGCGAGCGGCGGGCCTCCTCCATCTGCCGCTGCAGTTCCTCGCGCCACTGACGGCTCTGGGCGTCCCAGCCGTTGAAGCCGAAGGTGAAGGTCCGCCCATTGCGATCGATGCTGAATGAATGCGACTGCTGCGCGTCTTTGAAGATTTCGTAGGCTTCCGCGTCGCCGCTTTGCAAGTCATCTTCGGTGTTGTAGGTCTTCTCTTGCGCTTTGTCGTCGGATTCGCCGGCGGTGTTGCGGCGGACGGTAATGGGACCATCGTCCTTCTGGGTCACCTCGATCGTGTTGCCGTCGCGGTCGGCACGCGCCGTCACCATCTTCCGGTCATTGTCCACGTAAATGCGAGTGGACATGCCGTCGCCGCGCGGCAGCAGCTTCTGGATATCGTCGGGCAGATTCTTGAGGAAGTCCGGACCCTGCAGGTCGTGGAATTCCCATTCCCCGTTAGGTCCGCGCTGCAGGACGTGACCGCGCTGCCGTACGCGCTCGCGCACCATTGACTCGGGCGTGTACTCGTAGCGCCAGTCCCAGCGCTCATCGGCCGGGCGCTCACCGAGCGTCACGGTGAGCTGGCGCTGCTGCCCGGAGCGCATGACCGTCAGCTTCAGGGACTCGCCCGCCTTCTTGGCTCCGACCTTGTCTGACAGACCGCGGATGTCGCCGGCCGCGAGCTTCTGGCCGTCGACTTCGGTGATCACGTCGTAGCGTTCGAGGCCGGCCTTCTCGGCGGGGCTGCTCTTGACGAGGTTGATCACCAGCACCCCGTTTTCATTGGTGCCGAGCTGCGCGGCCAGCGGAGGTGGAACTTCGTCAAGCTGCACGCCGAGCCAGCCGCCGCCCGCCGGCGGCGCCGTTCCGCTGTCTTCCCGCGCGGAGAGCGCGGCCGGAACGCCCGCCAACAGACCCAAGGCGGCCAACGTTTGTACGATTCTCTTCACGGTCATGAGCAAACTCCTTCTCAGCCGGCGTTTCCGCCGGACCTTCACAGCCCGCCGGCGGGGAGCACGCGCGCGCCGCCGCGCTCGCGCGTGAAATCCTGCTGGCGTTCGTGCTCGATCATGTAGATGCGGCCGTCGTCGCCGACCACGTAATAGACGTCCTGATCGATCGCTTGATCACTGACGGAGGCGGCCCGCCGGACCGGGCTGGACACCGGCATCGGCTGCAACGCCCGCGGGACCGGTTCATCCACAACGGGTTGCGGCGCGATCACCACGGCCGGTTGAAGTGCCGTCGGCGTCGTTGTGCGCAGCATCAGCGGCACGAACAATGCGGCCGCCGCGGCCGCCGGCAGCAGCCACCACCAGCGTGAGTATCGAGATTGCGGATTGCCCGTCGCGGCGGGTAAGCGCCTTGCGGACTGCGATTTGATTGGGCGCTCGGCACCATCCTGCGCAATCCGCAATTCGCCATTCGCAGTGGCTGCTGCTCCGCTGAGACGCTCGTCGAGAATCTGGGCCGCCAGCGCGTCGATCTGCTGATAGTCCTCTAGCATGCGTCGCGCTTCCGGATCGCGAAGAACTGCTCTATCCAGCGCGAGCTGTTCGTCAGCGCTCAGCTCCCCGTCCAGCTTGCGGACGATCAAGCGTTCAATGTCTGCGGACATTCGTGCCATCACTCAAACTCGGCCCCTCGCTCCCGCGAGGGGTTCTGATCAGGTTTAGATCTTCCCGGCTAATGCTTCACGCAGAAGGCGCCGGGCACGGACCAGCCGGGTCTCGATCGAGTCCACCGGCATCTGCAACAAATCGGCAATCTGCTGGTAATTCCAGCCTTCCAGGTGCCGCAGGACGAACGGCTCGCGATAGAGGGCCGGCAGCCCGCGGATCGCGTCCCAAAGGATCTGCCGGCGCTCGCGGGCGATCAGCTCCTCGCCGGGTGCCGTCGGCCGGGAAATCGTCGGAGGCATTTCCGCCAGCGTGCGATGGAAGCGACGTCGGCGCGTTTCGTCGCGGCCGGCATCGACCGCCGCGTTGCGAGCCAGGCGGTAGAGCCACGGCCGCCAGCGCTCCACGTCCTTCAGCTCGCCGATCCGATCCCATGCCAACGCCCACACCTGCTGGACCACATCGTCCACGCGGTCCGTATCCCCCAAGACCCCGAAGACGACGGCGCGCACCCAGCGCGAGTGCCGGCGCACCAGCTCGGCGAACGCATGCCGGTCGCCGGTGCGGATGGCCGCGATCACCGGTTGCTCCGGATCGAAATCCGCGGTCAACGCCATCGTCATAGTCACTCCCAAAGACGGCCAGCGGGCCATTTCCCTGTCAAAACGACTCACCATTCTATCCGGACGTGAAACTGGATGCTGCGACGAGCCTCGAGCCTTCAAGGTTCAACCGCCAAGACGCCAAGACGCCAAGATCAAGCACTCCGCTTCGCGGACTCAACTATTGTATTGCCCTTGGCGGCCTTGGCGTCTTGGTGGTTATCATTACGTCTTGGCGGTGCTGCTGATCCGCGAATCGAGCCAGGCTATCTAGAATGGCGGCTGCGTACGGAGCGCTTTTGAAATGGAATTCCTGAAAGAACTGTGCGAGACCCCCGGCGTGCCGGGGCGCGAGGAACGGGTGCGGGACGTGATCATGAAGCACACCCGCGGGCTTTTTGACGAGCAGACCGTGGATCCGCTCGGAAGCCTGGTATGCCGCAAGCAGCCGGGTCGTAAGCCCTCCGGCAACGCGCCGAAGCGCGTCATGCTGGCGTGCCACATGGATGAGATCGGTTTCTACGTGAAGTTCATCGACAAGCACGGCCATCTGCGCTTGCAGCAGGTGGGCGGCTTCGACACGCGGAACCTGTTCGCGCGGCGCGTGCTGGTGCAGGGCAAGCAGGACCTGGTCGGCATCCTGAACCCGACCGGGCGGCCGATCCATCTGGCGACCGAAGAAGAGAAGAAAAAGGTCTACAAGGTGAGCGAGTTCTTTGTCGACCTCTTCATGCCTAAGAAAGAAGTCGAGAAGCTGGTGCGCGTCGGCGACCCGGTCACGCTGATTCAGCCTTTTGGCTTGATCGGCGACGTGGCTACCTGCAAGGCCATGGACAATCGCGTCGCAAGCTGGGTGGCGATCAACGCGGTGCGCAAGGTCGGGAATCGCTCGCCTTACGAGATCGTGTACGTGGGGACGGTGCAGGAAGAAGTCGGCTGCCGCGGGGCCGGACCCAGTGCTTACGGCATTGAACCGGACTACGGCATCGCGATCGATGTCACGCTGGCGTGCGACACGCCCGGCATCGAGGAGGATGAGCATGTCTGCTGCCTGGGTCAGGGCGTGGCGCTGAAAGTGATGGACAGTGCCTCGATCAGCCATCGCGGACTGCTCGACGAGTTCATCGACCTGGCGAAGAGGCAGAAGATCAAGCACCAGCTCGAAGTGCTGCCGCTGGGCGGGACAGACGCGTGTACGGTGCAGCGGGCCGGCGTCGGCCGTCCGACGATTACGCTCTCGATCCCGACGCGCTACATCCACACGGTCAGCGAATGCGTCCATCGCAAGGACCTGGATGCGGCCGTCAACCTGCTGGCGGCGTGGCTCATGGACCGCAAGAACCCGAAGCCCGCAACTGCCAGGCGTCGACATGTACCGAGTGCGTGACAGGTTCGGCGGGCGTTCCTCAGCCCCGTTTCACGGGCTTGCCGCCGCAGGCGGCTTCAGGCCAGCCCCTTCGAGGGCTGGTCAGCGGAGCATTGCTCCTTGTTCCCTCAGCCCGTCAACGGGCTTAGACCTGGGCTTAAGCCCTCGCCAATTCGAACGTAAGCCCGTTGAAACGGGCTACAAAAATCTACGCGTCGCGCTTCACCAGCCGTCGAACGCTTGCTGTTACCCACATTTTTTCAGGGGCGCGTGCCGATGGGAATCGGAAGGGCCAGCGCTCATCGACAGGAGGTCGGGGGGCCATGACCCGTGGTAGCGAGGAACAGCCATGGATGGTGCAGTGGGGTTGGCGCACCGAGAAGCGTGGGCCACGTCGCAGTTCGGACCGGCGGAATTGGGCGACGCGCGGCGGACGCGTCGATTGGTTAAACTGGCCGGGCAGATGGCGGCGAACAGTAGCGGCACGATTCCGCAGCAAACGGGCGCGACCGCGGACATGAAGGCGGCCTATCGGCTGTTTTCATCGCAGGAGGTCACGCACCAGGGCGTGTGCCGGCCCCCTTTCGAGCAGACGCGCCAGAAGGCCGGACCATTACCCATCGTCTTTCAGATTCAGGACACCGCGATCTTGAATTTCACGTCGCACGCCCACTGCGCGGGCTTGGGTCCGATCGGTTCGGATGCCCGCCTGCAAGGGCTGCATCAGCAGAATGTATGGGCGGTCGATCCGGCCACGCGGCGGCCCATCGGTCTGATGTACCAGCGGCATCAGCGACGTCAGGTTTATCCGCCCGGACACGAGGAGCATCGGGCCGCACGCTACCAGATCCCGCTCCAGGAGCGGGAATCGTTCTGGTGGATTCAGGCCATTCGCCAGATGGGTCCGCCTCCAGAAGGCGTGCGCTGGATCCCTGTCGGTGACCGTGGCGCGGATATCTTCGGCGTGTATGACGAAGCCCGGCGACCGGCGCTGGACTGGCTTATTCGTCTTTCCAAGGATCGACGCGTCCAAACGCCGGACGGGTCCGAGTTGCTCTTCTCCTATGCGCGGCGCCTGCCCAGCATAGCCAGCCGCCGTCTGTCCGCCGCGGCGGAGACGCCCAGGCGGCCAGGCTCCCGAGGATGTTTCGCTGTGCGTGGCGGCGGGCCGGGTGACGCTGCTGCCGTCGCGCTAGGAACCGGCCTATCGCGACGCCGCACCGATCAAGTGTTGGGTTGTCCGAGCGTGGGAGGAGCATCCGCCCACCGGCAGCCCGCCCTTAGAGTGGTTGCTCTGCACCCGTCTGCCGTGTGACACCCCATCGGACGTCCTGTTCGTCGCCGAGGGCTATTCGTTTCGGTGGATGATCGAGGAGTTCCACAAGTGTGAGAAGACCGGCTGCCAGGTGGAAATGCGGCGTCTGATGCACGTGGACCCTGGACTCGCTAGGGCCGTCCGGCCCGCGCGTGTCCAGGGGGACCGCCTCGAACCGTTGATCGGTCTGCTCAGTGTGTTGGCCGTCTGGCTGCTGCAGCTCAAATTTGTGGCGCGCGACGAACCGGAAAAACCTGCCAGCACGCTCTTCGACGACCTGGCCATCCGCGTGATGGCTCACTACCTGAAAAAACGGCGGAAACGCTGACGGTAGGGGAATTCTGGCGCGGCATTGGCCGCCTCGGAGGCCACCCGGGGCGAAAGGGCGACGGGCCTCTCGGTTGGCTCCGCGCTTGGCGCGGCTGGCAGAGCTTTCAGCTCATAGTTTTCGGCGCGACCCTGAACGAGGGGCTGACAAAATGTGGGTAACAGCAAGCGTAGAACGGCTGGCCTACAGCCCGCTGCGCGGGAAAGCCCTGTGAACAGGGCTGGGCAGAAAAGCCCGCCGATTTGTCACGGACCACATGTGCCGCGCTCGGGCTGATCCGATTGAAATCGCCGAAGACCCGTGTCTTCCGGATCCTGGAGAGGGGCCGATGAACCCCATGACGTCAGACGAAGCACGCGCGCTCACGGCGAAGGTTCAGGCGCGGCTCAAGGAGAAACGTGTGTCAACGGGCACTGCACTGGCCGTCAGCGAGGACGACATTCGACAGGAGAATGGATGGATTTGCGTTGTCATCGCGCCCGCCGCTCGGGGAATCCGAGCCTACGATTAAGTCAAGATTCTGGGGGAAGTGGAGCGCGAATTGCGCGCCGAGGGGAGGATGCCATATATCCGCTGACGGATCATCTCGGCCGTGGTGTGCTCACGGCGCTGCGGATCACGGGGATCGTGCACGCCAGCGATGAAGCGCTCACTGAAGCCGATCTGGTGAGATGATGCCGTGATTGTGGGTCACCTTAACCATGCTGTAGGCGCCGTCACCGGTGCCGCCATGGATTACGAGGCTGGTAGCGAGCATCCGCGCGCTCACGGTCGACGAGTCGAGCAGTTCGAAATCGCCGATATTGGTACCGTCGCCGACCCGCAGCTCGTTGCAAGTGAAGTCGACGTTGGCCCCCAACTTGGCTTCGCCTCTGCCCGTCACGAGGGTGGCAGTCGTGTCCTGCAGGTCCACGCTTGCCGCGAAATCCAAATAGGCGGCGCTGTATGTGTCGTCGCCGCCGTACATGAGGATCGAGTCGATCAAAGGCGTCGTCCCGCTGGACAGGTACAGTTCCGCGCGGGCATCGACGCTGGCGTTGGCCGTGAGAATGATGGGGCCGTTCACGTCCAGCGTCCCATGGGTATGCCGCACGACGGCAGCTTCGCCATTCGCGTCCCCAACCTCGATCGTCATAGTATCGCCGTCGACCTCGCCGGTGCCGTTGTCGTTGCCGATCAGCAACTCGGCACGGTCCTGACCGTTGCCGA
>DASXUA010000141.1:0-2302 GCA_036505095.1 Phycisphaerae bacterium | reverse complement strand
CAGCCCGAACAGTGACGCCAAGAATCGGCTCACCATGAATGTTGACCGTACCGGTCATCATCGCGGCAGCACGCCGCATGCTGCGCCGATCCGGTAGGCGGCGCGCTGACCGACTCGGACCAACCACGTCTGAGCGTCAGGTATCCGACTCAGGAGGCGCTCTGTTGCGGCGTAGTCATCGACATCGATTTCCCACTCACCCGTTTCAATATCGATGGCCACGAACTTTCCTTCGTGCGCGGACTCGACCTGCGCCCGGATCGAAGCGTCGTAAATCGCTTGACCTCGCCGGGCGAACTCTGCCTTGCTGTAACGGGGTCTTTGGAAGTTCATCAACTGCTCCCGCCCTGCATAGCAACTATGGCGGAATTCCCCTCGCCGCTGTTCGTCAGCCCTCAGCTTTCCTGAAAGAGCGGCGTGGAAAGATAACGTTCGCCGCTGCTGGGCAGGACGACGATGATGTTCTTGCCGGCGTGTTGCGGCAGACGCGCCACGCGCTCCGCGGCGCATAGCGCCGCGCCCGAGGAGATTCCGCACAGCAGCCCCTCTTCGCGGCTGGCGCGCCGCGCCCAGGTGAAGGCGTCCTGATTGTTCACGCGGAGGACGTCGTCGATCACGGAGAGATTGAGGATTTCCGGGATGAAGCCGGCCCCGATCCCCTGGATTTTGTGCGGACCGGGCTTGAGCGGCTGGCCGGCGCGCGTCTGCGTGATGACGGGCGAATCCTCCGGCTCGACAGCATAGCACAGGAATGACGGCTTGCGCTGTTTGATCACTTCGCCGACGCCGGTAATCGTCCCGCCGGTCCCCACGCCCGAAACGAGAATATCGCAGGCGCCGTCGGAATCATTCCAGATTTCCTCGGCCGTCGTGCGCCGGTGGATTTCGACGTTGGCGGGGTTGCGGAACTGCTGCGGCATGAAGGCGCCCGGTGTTTCGGAGAGGAGCTTCTCGGCCGCGCGGATGGCGCCCGGCATGCCCTCGGCCGCCGGGGTGAGGACCAGATTGGCGCCCAAGGCGCGCAGCAGCGTGCGCCGCTCGAGCGACATGCTTTCGGGCATGGTGAGCGTCAGCTTGTAACCGCGCGCGGCGCAAACAAATGCCAGGGCGATGCCAGTGTTGCCGGAGGTCGGTTCAACGATCAGCGTGTCCCGCTTGATTTTGCCTTCGCGCTCGCCGGCCTCGATCATGGCCGTCCCGATGCGGTCCTTCACGCTGGAAAGCGGGTTGAAGAACTCGAGCTTGGCGTACACGGTGGCCGGCGCCTGGATGATGCGGTTGATGCGCACCAGCGGCGTGCGGCCGATCGTCTGCGTGATATCCTTGAACAGCTTTGCCATGAGGCGTTTTTGACGCTGAGACGCTGAGGCCGCTGAGAAGAACCGTTCAGTCTTCCTCAGAACCTCAGCGTCTCAGCGTCATAATCCCGTCGTTCCCTACCTCTCGATCGGTGCGCCGACCAGGTTGCCGTACTCGGTCCAGCTTCCGTCGTAGTTCTTGACCTGCGGTATCCCCAGCAGGTAGTACAGCACGAACCAGGTGTGACTGGAGCGCTCGCCGATGCGGCAGTAGGCAATCGTCGGCTTGGCGGCATCGACGCCCTTCTGCTGCACGTAGATCGAGCGCAGCTCGTCAGCCGACTTGAAGGTTCCGTCCTCCTTGACGGCCGTGCTCCAGGGAATGCTCTTGGCGCCGGGGATGTGCCCGCCCCGCTGGGCCGTCTCATTCATCCCGGGTGGCGCGATGATTTTTCCGGTGAACTCGTCGGGGCTGCGCACGTCCACCAGGTTGATGCGGCCGGTGCTCTTGACGGCCTCCATGACCTCCGGCAACCGGGCGCGCAGCTCGCCGTTGACCTGCGCAACCTTGTAACTCGCCGGCTTGGGACTGGGCTTGTCGGTGGTCATGGACTTGTCCTTCTCGTTGAGCCATTTGACCCGACCGCCGTTCATCAGACGAACATCCTTGTGCCCGTAGGTCTTGAAGAGCCAGAAGCCATACGCGGCGAACCAGTTGTTGTTGTCGCCGTATAGGATCACCGTGTCGCCGGGGCTGATGCCGGCCGCCCCGACGAGCTTCTCAAAGGCGTCCTTGCTGATGATGTCGCGCGTGACCTGATCCTGGAGCTGCGTCTGCCAGTTGAAGCCCGCTGCACCGGGGACGTGGCCGGCATCGTACTGCTTGGTATCCACGTCGATCTCGACGATCTTGACGTTGGGCTTGCTCAGATTCTCTTTGACCCACTCGGTTTCGACCAGAACTTCCGGATGTGCGTAGTTGGCCATGGGTGTCCTCCTGTTTT
>DASXUA010000140.1:0-3571 GCA_036505095.1 Phycisphaerae bacterium | reverse complement strand
TCAATGTTTGCTTCGCTTACAATGAGGGCAATGTCCGAGATTTTGCCAGAACTCGAACCGACTAGGTCGGAGTGGCCGCGAACCCTATCTTGGGTGGCGCTACTGGTATCGATGATCCTCCTCGTGCTGATGCGCCTACATGCGTTCGGGCTGCCGCTGGAGCCGGACGAGTGCAACTACGCCTACATCGGGCAGCGGCTGCTGGCGGGCGACCGGCTTTACGTCGATGTTTGGGACCATCAGCCGCCGGCCGTGTTTGCGCTGTTCGCGACCACCATCGCCCTGGCCGGGAGCGATACCGGCGTGTTTCGCCTGATGGCGATCGGTTTCTCGCTGGCATCGCTGGTATTGGTCTACTGGATCGTTCGCCAAGCAAGCGGGCGGCTTGGCGCCGGCGGTTTCATGGCCGGCGTTGCCGCCATCGTATTTGCATTGCTATCGTCAGACCCCGGAACGGCCGGCGAAGGCTGCAACCGCGAAATCTATATGAATATCTTTGGTCTGGCGGCGCTGGCGGCGTTGTTCGCGCTCGACGACTCGGCGAGAGCGCGCTCCGCGCGGCGCGAGTATGTGCTGATCGCGCTGGCGGGTTTGCTGCTGGGGATCGGCTCAGCGTTCAAGACGGTAATGGCAGTGCAGTGGCTGGCGCTGGCGCTCTGGCTGGTCTGGAGATATTGGCGCTTAGGCGCGCGCCGTGCGCTGACTGCAGTTCTGGTGTTCGCGGCCGGGCCGGCCGTGCTGTGGGCGCTAATTTTCGGATACTTCGGTCTCACGGGCCGCTTCGCGCTCTTCTACGACGCCGTGTTCGCGTACAACATCGACTATGCGGGCGCCAAAACCACGCTGCTAGGCCGTTTCCTGGCGTTCTTCGTTGAGGGGTATCATCGCGATATCCTGGTATCCGGGGCGCCTCTATGGATCGCGGCCGTTGTTGCGTTGCCGGTGTTGATCGCGCTAACCGCTCCGGCTGGTCGGCGTGTGCGCGACGCGCGGAGCGCCCCTGGCTCGGCGGAAGCCTTCGCTGCCCGTCATCAAGCTGGACTCATACTCGCGTATGTGCTCGGCAGCTTTATCGCCGTGTGCCTGCCGGGGCATTCCTGGCCCCACTACTACTACTTACTCATTCCGCCGCTGGTGATTCTGGTCGCGATGACTCTCGAGCAAATGGGTCGTTCCGTTCTTTTGGGCGGATCCGCGCGATTGGCGCGCGCGATGTGCGCGGTGGGCGTGCTGTGGACGCTCTGGGTTTTCGTGCGCCAGGCGGAATTCTACCTCAACGTGCCGACAGTCAAGCTGACTGACGTACGGTACGAATCGCGCGACTGGTGGGACCTGGCACAGGCCGCGAATGTGGCGCGCGTCACAGATCCCAGTGACACGGTCCTGGTCACCGGGTCCGATGCCGGAGTATATTTCTATTCAGGTCGACGCGCGGCGACACGTTATACTATGATGACCGGTCTGGATGAAACATTCCCCGGTTACGAGGAGCGGCGGCGCAACTTAATGAACGATCTGCGACGATTCCGGCCGCGGGTCATTCTGGTGGTGAATCCGGAAGCCGCGACGGGAGAGCAACCCCAGTCGCGGTACACGTCGTGGAAGCCCTTTCCTGAGTTGGATGAGTTCATACGGCGGAACTATCTCCCCGCCGCGCCGGGCGAGCAGTTCAAGGATTTCAATGACCGGCGCCCGACCGAGCCAATTATGGAGGCACTAATGGACAAAACGCGGCCTGTCCCGGAAATCGATTGGTATTGGCATCGCGCGTTTCTGAGCCGATGAGCACCTCCGTGCTGGATGGATTCTTGAATGGGGGCCGGATTCAGGCCGGTCTGGGCACGCGCTGCATTGGCCGAGTGCTGGAGGTGCTACCCAGCACAACGAGCACCAACGACGCGGTCACCGAAGGTGGCCAACCTCTGGCCGACGGGCGAGTTGTGTTCGCTGAACAGCAGTCGGCCGGACGTGGGCGCATGGGCAGGTCGTGGGCCTCATCTCGCGGTGCGAGTCTCCTATTTAGCGTCCTGCTGCGGGAGGGCGAGGCTGGGGAGGGCGAGGCTCCTGCCGAGCCACGCGTCAGCCGAAGCATAGCACTCCCTCTTCTGGCGGCGATCGCCTGCCGTGACGGAATCGCCGCGGCCAGCGACGTCTTACCGCTACTCCATTGGCCAAATGACCTGTACATCGGGGCGCGCAAACTGGGTGGCATCCTGATCGAAACGCGGCTAATCTCCGGTTTCGGCCAAGCTTTCATCATCGGCGTGGGCATCAACTGCTTGCAGAAGCCCGCCCATTTCACGCCGGAGCTGCGCGCCCGGGCGACTTCACTGGAAATCGAGAGCCGCGCGGCAGTACAGCGTGAAGTCGTGGCCGCCGCCGTGCTGAACGAACTGGAGGCATGGATCGGCGCCCCGCAGCGCTATTCGGCTGTGGTCCTGCGTGAGGCGTGGCTGTCGCGCGCCGCGCCGCTCGGACAGCGCGTGCGCCTGCGCGAGGACGGGGTCGAATATGTGGGCTGCATCGTGGACCTTGACCCGGCAGCCGGAATCGTGGTACAGCTTGAGCGTGGGGGGCGGCGGTCATTCGCTGCCGCGCGCACCACGATCGTCGAGCGGTCTTTTCTCAGCCCTTGACACGCCGCGTGCCGCTTCACGGCACGCAGCGCGAAGCGATGCGGGCTTCGCCCGCGGCGTGTCAAGGGTCAGCGAACACCGGGGTTAAGGGATCGGCCCCACGCCGGTGTTCAGCGGCGCAGAATGGAGTCGCCGCCCTGACAGGGGCATGAGGCCCGCGAATGCCTGGTCGCAACAAGTCGGAATTCGCCCGGCGAGGCGCGCGGCGCTGCGCTGATCCCGCCACGCTGGAATCGCTGCGCGGCGTGTGTGTCCTGGCCGCCCTGATCGGGGGTGCGCTGGGGCTGCTCAGCGTGGGTTTGATGGGCCGGTTTGCCGGCATGATCGGGCAGCCCGAATCGACCGCCGCCTGGCCTTTCGCCGGGCTGCTGGCCGGCCTATCCGCGAGTTTCATCCTGCCGCATCGCATGGCCACGGGCTATGCTCAGAGAATTCGAATGCGGATCGAATCCAATACCGCGCGCGCCAGGCTGCGCGCCGCAAAACCACAGCCGCGTGCCGATCGCCCACTGATGTGGCTGGTGCTGGCGGCGACGGCATTGGCGGCGGGGCTGCTGGCCGCGCTCGCCCCGATATTGATGAATGCGGTCGAAGCGCTCTATGCCCAGGCGCTCGCCAGATTTCTGTGGATGCCGGTGCCGCTGCACGTGCTGCAGCTCACGCTGGTACTTCCGCTTGGCAGCGCGCTCGGCCTGGTGCTGGGGCTGCCGATCGGCTGCGTACACCGTCTGGCCTGCCGCGCGCTGCGCTGGCGCGTCGAGCCGGCTGCCTGTCTTCTGGCGGGCTGCGCGCTTGCCGGTTTGGCAATGCCCTTCGCTTCCGACTCGCGGCGCGCGAGCCTGTGCCTGGTGTTGGCGGCCGTTCCCATGTTCTCGATCGCCATCGCCGGTGTGCTGGCCGCAAACCGGCTCGAGTCTCACCACCCGCGGCGTCAG
>DASXUA010000139.1:0-15635 GCA_036505095.1 Phycisphaerae bacterium | reverse complement strand
CGGCGGCGGGACGGGCGGTCTGGCGCGCATCGTGTCGGTCAGCCGGGCAGGGGCGCTCCGTTGGATCGGCAACGATGGCGCGGGGAACAACCTGAATCTTGGCGCTTTCGATGCGACGTCCGTGATCGTCGGCGACGGCGGGCAATCGGGACGCTGCTATGTGACGAGCAACGCGGGCGGCGTCGGCGCCATCGAGGCCTATCGCAAGGACACCGGCGCGCGCCTCTGGAGCACGCCGCTACCCGGCTCCAACTTTCCTGGACCCGGCAACGCGCTGCTGACTCCCGCCCTGTACAATGGCAAGCTCTATGTCATTGGCGCGCGATCCGGAACCAGTCTTAACGTCTATCGGGTGGACTCCGCCGGCGGCACGCTCGAGCAAACCACCTCTGTCAGCGGCTTCGGCGTCGATTGCCAGCATCAGATGGCCTTCGTGCCGAATGCCTTCGGGACCGGCCTGCACGGCATCTATTTCAACGGCGACAGCGGCAACGGCAGCGACGGCATCCCCGAGATGTATGGCGTCCGCGCTTCCGATGGAATGACGCCGGCCGCACTGATCTGGTCCAGCGACGGCGGCAAAGTCGCCCGCAGCCACGTTGTCTACTCGGCGACGACCAACCGGCTCTACACGCATACCTGGAACGACTACGGGGCCGAGTTCTACACGTGGGATCCGCTGGCCGGCGCGCCGGTTCTTAATCAGAACCAAGCCAACGACGGGCATGGCTTTTACGATGTCGGCTGCCTGGACTTCAGTGGCACCGATGTGGTCACCGGGGCGTTCACTGGCCACGTGATCCGCTATCACGACACCGGCGCCGGCATGACCGTGGACACGCTCTACCAGACGCTGGACTGGTGGGGCGAACTGCGAAATGTCGGCGGCTTGTACAAAGATACAGCCGGCCACAGCGTGCTGGTCTCGGGAACCAATAGTCGAGTTGTGGATTTCGGCCCGATGTTCACGGCGCGCGTCTTCGCGCTGGACGCGACGACGGCCATTCCGTTCAGTCCGGACGATGGCCCGATTTACTTTGATAATCTCAAGATGACCGGCGGGCCCACGACCGGACTGGAAAACACGATTGTCGATACCAATGGTTTCACCGGATACCCGCTCGGCAGTGTGATCGGACTGCAAAACAGTTCAAATGGCGGAACTGGAAACGGCACCTGGGCGTTGGACAACGCGCCGCCCAGCGGTGTGACGGATCCCGGGGTGGCGAACGACCCAACCGGATCCGGGATGGGCAAGGTGCTGTCGATGAACGCGGCCGGCAGCGGCGGCGGCTGGCAAGGCGCCGACCTGCAACTGCCCTCGGCCACGACTGACAATATCGTAATCGTTTCGTGGGACCAGTGGCGGGCCGACACGGGCGACAACGTCTGGCTGGCGGATCATCTCGACTTCGCCGGCTGGTGGACGCTCGAGTGGGACTCCGCATTTCCAAATATTCCGCGCGGCGGAGCCTATGCGCGACAGTTCAATGCCACACCCGGACCGATCCAACTGACGCCGGGCGTGTGGCAGCACATCGAATACCGATTTGACTTCGGCAACGGCGTCGTGACGGTGACGATCGGCGCGAACTCGGCGACCGAGTTCCTGGACATTTTTGGATCGGAGACGTCGCTGCGCGGCATCGATCTGGAGATTGAGGGGACCGGCACCACCGAGCAGACCGGCATGTCGACGCCGCGCATTTTCGAGTGGGACACCGGAGTGGGCGGGGCCGGCATCGACCATGGTTTCACCATCCGCGGCGGCCCGCTGCTCGGTCCCACGCCGGCCGGCGGTACGCAACAGATCTATTACTTCAACGGCTCGACGCGCAACCTCGTGGCGATCAAGCCGGCCGCGGTTCCGCTCACGATAACGGCGGCCAATCCGCCGGCGCCCTCGGGCAATCCGTACCAGCCGGGCCTGCCGTACACCGACGTGCTGGATACCAGTGCCGGTGCGCCGACCAGCGCGCTGACCGCCGGCATCGGTGCGAGTGGCACGCCGAGCCAGGGTCCGATCAGCTACGCCCCGATTCAAGTGACGTTCAACAGCGCGGTAACGTTTGCAACGGCCGATGTGAGCATCTCGTGCACGCGGGCGCCGTGCCCGTCAGTCATGGGCGCCTCGTCGTCCGGCAACACGACGACGATCAACCTGACGGCTGCGATCCCGCCGCTGGGCTGCACGACGCTGACATTCACCGGCGGACAGCGCATCCAGTATCGTTCGCGTCCGGGCGATCCGAACCTCGACGGCTCGGCGAACACGGCCGACCTGCTGGCGATCGTGACGGCCATTAACAACGGTACGGCGAATATGCCGGGTAACCTGGGGCGTTACAACATCGATCGGACCGGCGGAGTCAATACACAGGACCTGCTGCGTGAGGTGCAACTCCTGAATGGCGTGAACACGACCAACGTGTTCGCGACGGCCGGTCCCGCGGACGCGTGTCCGCCGTAGCGCCGGCTTCCAGCTCGCCACGGCGACTCGCTGCGGCGAGATGCCGGCAATACATGCCGCCAGGGATGGCGGCGCTACACGGCTGCGGCTAAACGTGCAGGTCGACGCGGCCGCCATTGCCGGAGTCGCCGCCGGCGGTGGTGGTCTGCACGGCTTGGTTCGATGCCAGCGTCACCGACTGCTCCTGAATCTGGATGCAGTTGGTCTCCGAATGCATGCTGATCATCGAAGCCATCGATTGCGGCCGCGGCGCGTTCGGTAACCCGACGGCCGACCCGCCGCGCGCGTGGTCACTATTCAACAGCGCGTTCAGAATCAGCAGCGCGATGATCATGCGCAGATAACTGTCGTTCTGCACGCCGCCGCCGATCTGCGCGAGCATGGAATCGATGCTGGTGTGAACCAGCGTGATGCTGCTGGACGAAATTCCGCTCGTCAGCGGCGCGGCGCCGACGCCCGCGGCCGACCCGGTGCCCTCCATTCCGGTCGGCGGGGTCACGCCCATTCCGGCTGGAATGCCTTGACCGACTGCTTGAACAGGTCCCATATCCTCTCCCTCCGCCCTGGACTCGCCGCCGCGGCTACGCCGCGTGACCGCGAAGCGGTCCGTCCTATCGGACGCGGCGTGTCCAGGGCAGCGCTCCTCCGGTCCATCCGCGCGGACGGACCCCCCGCCAAGAAGCGGGCACGCCACGGGCCGACGACGCACGCGACACCGAACGGGTCGCGGCAAGCCTCGCTGATGCTGCACTTTGCGCGCGCGGGACCGCGCACGCGTTGCACTAACGGTTAGTCAGGCGCGTTGCGGCGTGCCAACATCGTGATCGGACTTGGGGGCGCGCCCGACGGTTGGACTCAGAGGAACTGAGCGACTGAGGAATTCTTAACATCGTGATCGGACTTGATGGGACGCGCCCGGCAAGGCTCGGCGGGAGCCTCGCCCTCCCCGGGGGAGCCTCGCCCTCCCCAGGTTGACAACAGGCTGGGCGGAATTATGATGGCGGGTGCCCGGAGAGGTCTGGCTGCGGTCGCCGAGATGTGCGCCGACCGCCTGGATGCAGGGCTTCCCCCCGTTGGCCGTGGCCTGCACGCTTGCTGGGAAGCCGCGACGCTCCGACCGTCTGCGGGCGGCGAAGAACGACCGGCTCTGATTTCGACATGACATTGACCGCGCGCTCGCCGAGGTCCGGGCCCGGAACCCTGACGGCCCCGGCGCCTGCCAAAATCAATCTGACGCTCAACGTCCTGGGCCCGCGTCCCGATGGCTATCACGAGATTCGCTCGCTGGTCATCGGGGTCGATTTCGCGGACCAGATCACGGTGACCTCCGCCGCGCCGGACGTGCGCGCCCTGACCAGCGACGATCCGTCATTACCCGTCGATGAGCGAAATCTGATTCAGCAGGCGGCCACGCTGCTGGCGCGACAGGCCGGCGTGCGCGCGGGCTGGCGCATCGCGCTCGCCAAGCGAATCCCGATCGGCGGCGGTTTGGGCGGCGGCAGCAGCGATGCAGCCACCACGTTGCGTCTGCTGAACGACCTTTGGGCTTGTGGCTGCTCGAGCGCCGAACTCGCCGCGCTCGGCGCGCAGCTCGGTTCGGACGTGCCGCTGTTCTTCGCGCTGCCGGCCGCGGTCATCGAAGGCCGCGGCGAGCGCGTCCGGCCCGTGAAGCTGGCGTGGTCCGGTTGGATCACGTTGATTCTGGGCGGCTGGCCGGTCGCGACGCGCGACGTATATCAGGCCTGGTGCGCGGGGGCCGGAGCGGCGCCGGACCCTCACGCCGCCGAAGCAGCCATCGTTCACGCCCAAGCCGCAGATCAGATTTCCCCCTGGTTAGTCAACGATCTCGAATCGGCGGTCATGCGTGTTTGCCCGCCGATGAGCAGCTTGCAGCGCTCGGCGAGTGCGTTGACTTCGTCGTCGGTCCGGGTGAGCGGCGCCGGATCGACACTGTTCGCATTGTTCGACACACAGGAGCAGGCGCAGGCCCTGGCCGACACGGTTCGAGCCCGCCTGGGCGTGCCGGCCGCACACGTGGTCCGCACGCTCGATCACCAGACCCCTTGAGGAGGCTTCCATGGAGATCACCGAAGTTCGCGTCAAACTCACCGGCGAAAATGCCGAGCGCCTGCGGGCGTTCTGCAGCGTCACCTTCGACGACGAGTTCGTCGTCCGTGATCTGAAGATCATCGACGGCACCACCGGACCGTTCCTGGCCATGCCGTCGCGCAAGCTCGCCGATCGCTGCCCGAAATGCGGCTACAAGAATCACTTGCGGGCCAAGTTCTGCAATGAATGCGGGGCGCGCCTGGGCGAAGGCCGCGCGAATCCGGAAGAGACCGGCCGCAGCAAGCTGCACGCTGACATCGCCCACCCCATCAACACCGCCTGCCGCGAGCGCTTGCAGAAGGCGATCATCGAGGCCTATCAGGCGGAGCTGGAGCGCTCGCGGCAGCCGGGCTACAAGCCAGTCGAGATCGATGTCGAAGAGGGGCACGAACATGAGCCCGAGCGCGTGCCCGAGCCCGCGCCCGAGCCGACGCCGGAACTGTCGCCGATGAGCGAATACGACGAGTTGATCCAGGATTTGCGGCGTTCGGCCGCCACCCGCGGCGGCGCGGCGCCACCGGCCCAGCCGCATCGTCCGCCGCCTCCGCCGCCGGGGCAGCAGCATCGTCCGGTGCCCGCCCGTTCGGGAAGCGCCCCGCATGATCGTGCGGGTGGTCCGCCTGCGGGTGAGCGTCGGCGTGGCGACCGCGGTGACCGTGGCGATCACGGCGACCGCCGCTTCGGTAAACCCGAACGCCGCCCCGACCAAGCTCACCCGCAGGAGGCGCACGCGTCAGCCTCACCACCCCGCGCACCCGTGATCGAGACGCCGCGGCGTGAACCCGAGCGGCGTGAGCCACCGCCACCACCGCCGCCAGCGCCGCCGCCAGCGGCGCTGCCCATCGAACAGCCGCAGCCGGAGGAGGACGCTTTCGGCGCCGGTCTGCTGTAGCATTGCGGCTCGGCCCGCTGTGTAAGAAACCAAGGAGCCGGAGAGCCGCTGCGCTCTCCGGCTCCTCGCTCGTTTATGAGCGCGCGCTGTGCTAAAATGTTGTGATCGTTCAGGGGAGCGGGGGGTACGGAAACTGCCTTGGGCAGGTGCGGCTTGGGCTGTGACGGATCAGCCTGCTGAACGCCGCGGGCGGCTGTAAGCTGCCAGCGCGGGGCGTGCCCGCTAGATTCGTCCCGCCTCACCCGCTCGAGCTTCGGGGTTCGCGAATGCGGGAGCTACGCGTACTCATCATTGAAGATTCCGAGCTGGATAGCCAGCTCATGCTGCAAGCGTTGCAGCGCGCCGAGTTCGAGCCTGCCTGGCAGCGCGTCGAAGACGCGAGCGGACTGCGCGCCGCGCTGGCCTCCGGCAAGTGGGAGGCAGTCCTGAGCGACTACATCATGCCGCGCTTCAGCGGCCTGGACGCGCTGCTGCTGACGCGCGAGCTCAGCGAGGAAATCCCTTTTATTTTCGTGACGGGAGCCATCAATGAGGAAACAGCGGTCGAATGTCTCAAGCGCGGCGCCGACGATTACGTACTCAAGGACAACCTGACGCGGCTGGGTCCGGCGATGAAGCAGGCGCTCGAACGCCTGGATGACCGGCGTGAGCGCCGCCGGTTAGAGGAGCACATTCGCCAGTCTCAGAAGCTCGAGGCCATCGGCACACTGGCCAGCGGCGTAGCGCATGATTTCCATAACCTGCTGACGGTCATCTTCGGCAGCGTCGAGCAACTCGCCGGAATGCTGTCAAATCAGTCTGAGGCGCGCCAGTCGCTGGAGATGATCCGCGAGGCTGCCCAACAGGCGCGGAGCGTGACGCTCTCGCTGCTGACTTTCAGCCGTACCGCGGTAACGGATAAGGCGCCGGTCGATCTGGCGCAGGTCGCGCAGGATTCGCTGCGGCTGCTGCGGCGTCTGCTGCCGGCCTCGATCGAGATTTCCACGCGTGTGCCGCCCAAGCCCGTTTGGATCCTGGCGGATGCCACGCAGCTTCAGCAGATCCTGATGAACCTGGCCGTCAACGCGCGTGACGCGATGCCGTCCGGCGGTGCGCTGAACATCACCGTGCGGCACGAGGCCGTCACCCCCCGCGACGTGCTGTCGGCCGTGGTGACTCGTGGACGGGGTCTGGGTGTGCTCACGGTTGAAGACACCGGCACCGGCATGACTGAGGAGGTTCGCGCCCGCATCTTTGAGCCATTTTTCACCACCAAGCCGCGCGGACAGGGAACAGGGCTGGGGATGTCGGTCATCCACGGCATCGTTACTGCCCATCACGGACGGATCGAAGTCGAATCGGAACCGGGGCATGGTACGCGCGTGAGCGTGTGGCTGCCCTGCTGCGAGGCGCCGAAGGGGGCCGTGGCTCCGGCGTCGCAACGTCGCTGCAGAGCGGGGTCAGGCGAACTCGTCCTGGTGATTGAGGACACCGAGTACGTCCGCTGCATCATGGCCTCGACCCTGCGTTCAGCCGGCTATCAGGTGCTCCAGGCCGGAGATGGAAACGACGGCATGGCCGCTTTCGAGCGGCATCACGATCAGGTTCGCCTGGTTCTGCTGGACCTCGACTTGCCGGGCAAAGATGGACTGACCTGCTTGAGCGAAATCCGGCGGGGCGGTTCGGAGGTTCCGGTGATCGTGATCACCGGTAGCGTGGATGTCGATCCTGAAAAACACTTTTCGGGGCATGAATATCTGCTGCGCAAGCCGTTCCAGATGTCCGATTTCCTGGAACTGGTTGCGCGCGTGCTGGCCCAGGCGCCGGCCAGGGAGCGCATAGAGAGTGAACGACGAAATTCGAGTTCTGGTCGTTGACGACCACGCCCTGCTGCGAACCACGCTGGTCGAGCGGCTCCGCCGGGAGCCAGGCCTGAGCGTCGTCGGCACCGCCAACAACGCCGACCAGGCGATCGAGCGCGTGATGGAATGCGTCCCGGATATCATTCTGCTGGACGTGGACATGCCGGGGCTGAGTTCGTTCGAAGCGGCCCGCACCATCGCCTGGATGCGCCCCGAAAGCCGCATCATCTTCGTGAGCGGGTTCTTTCACGACCGCTACATCGAACAGGCACTCGAGGTCAAGGCCCGCGGCTACGTCACCAAAATTGAACCGCCTGAAACGATTATCGAGGCCGTGCGGGAAGTGGCGGCCGGCGGCGTCTACTTTTCCGGCGACGTGCGCTCGCGGATCGTCATCGAGCCGGGCGGGACGCGCCTGGCCGAAGAAGCGACCTCACGCGCTTCGACCTTGACGGTGCGCGAATTGGAGGTGCTGCGCTATATCGCGCGCGGTTTGTCCAAGAAGGAAATCGCCAACATCATGCACATCAGCGTCAAGACGGTCGACCGGCACAGCGCCAACCTGATGACCAAGTTGGCGATCCATGATCGCGTCGAGTTGGCGCGCTTCGCCATCCGCGAAGGTCTGGCCGAGGCGTAGCGCCGTGCCCCGCTGGGAGCGAAGCGCTGCCAAGACGGAACCGCCAAGACGCCAAGAAGCAAGTCACTTCCTTGGCGTTCCTGGCGCCTTGGCGGTCAAACTTTGGCGGTCAAGATCCGCAAGGGCGGGTACTGATCCGGGGCGCGCACGGCGCAGGGCTCATCCAGCGCTGCCAGCAACTCTACCAGCACGGCGTCTGCGACCAGCCGGCCTTTGCGCGTCAGCCCCAGGCGCCGCTCGTCCAGTGCGACCATCCCCAGGCGCTCCCAGCGCGCGGCACATGTCGCTATCTGCCGCCAGGCAACGTCGCCATGCCGACTGATGAACGCTCCGGCATCGACGCCCTCATTCAAACGAAGCTGCATCATCAGCGTGTCCGCCGCAGCAGCCGAGCCGGTCAGGTGCTCTGATTCCATCACGGCCCGGCCGTTCTCGCGAATCCGGCGTATGTAACCGGCGACGTCGGCAATATTCTTGTAGCGCTCGCCGTTGACGTATCCGGCCGCGGACGGACCGGCGCCGATGTAATCCTCGTTGCGCCAATAGATCAGGTTGTGCAGGCATTGCTGCCCGGGCCGCGCGAAATTGCTGATCTCGTATTGCTCATAGCCCGCGTCGCTCAGCCGGTCGACCGCCCATTCGTACATCTCGGCCGCCAGCCCCTCGTCGCACGGCGAAATCCGTCCCTGCCGGAGTTGCTTGGTCAGGCGCGTGCCGGGCTCATAGGTCAGCCCGTAACAGGCGATGTGATCCACTTCAAGGCCCAGCGCGCGTTCGAGTGAGCGCTGCCAGCTCGCCAGCGTCTGGTGCGGAATTCCGAAGATCAGATCCAGGTTCAGCCGGCGAATGCCGTGGCGGCGGGCCAGCGCCACGCTGGGGGCGATATCATCCGGCGAGTGCAGCCGTTCCAGAACGGTGAGGTCGGCCGGGTCGAACGACTGCGCACCCATGGAGATACGGTCCACGCCGGCGTCCACCAGCACCGCCAGCTTGGCGTCGTCGAGCGTGGCCGGATTCGCTTCGACGGTGAACTCGACTACGCGATCAGTCGCGGCCAGGCGGTGCAAGGGCGTGAACAATTCGGACAGTTGCTCGACCGGTAGAATCGTGGGGGTGCCGCCGCCGACGAAAACTGTGCGGAGCGGACTTGTCCGTTGGTCGCTGCGCTCGCGCAGTTCACGGACCAGGCACGCCAGCAGGGCCTCGGGGGGGCGCCGCTCGTAGATGGCGACCGAATAAAAGTCGCAATATCCGCATTTGGTTTCACAGAAGGGGACGTGGACGTACAGCCCGCAGGAGCGCATGCTCGGTTCGCTTTTCATGCCGCCGGTCCCGGGCGCGCCGGGACCAGCCACCGCGCGGCCGTCAGCGGGTAGAAGAGCATAGCCCGCCCCCACGGATTTGGCGAATGGTGGCGTGGATGGAAGATGGGGCGGCCGGCGGGCGTCCTTATCAGAGACACCGCCGAGCCGCGTCCGAATTGACCGGAGCCGCAATTGCGGGGCAGCCGATAGGACGATATATTCAAGGCGGCGGCGGCTGGCGTCTCTGGCGGCGCACCTGTCTTCGCTGTCGTTCGATTCTCGACCGGCGTGGCGGTCCGAAAGCGGCAGGGTACTATGAATGCTCGATTGATCATGTTTCGGCAGAATGGCGAGCGGCGTGATTTTGCGCTGAGCGGCGCGCGGACGATCATCGGCCGCAATGACGATTGCGACATCCGCATTCCCTTACCCGAAATCTCCCGACGGCACGCCGAGTTGCTGCAGTCCGGCGATGGGCTGCTCCTCCATGATCTGGGGAGCGCGAATGGCACGTATGTCAATAACCAGCGTGCCCAGCGCCACCGGCTCAACCCCGGCGATCATCTCATTGTGGGGCCCGTGGTGTTCACCGTGCAGATCGACGGCGCTCCGGAAACGATCCGCCCGGTGAAGACGAAATTGCGACACCGGGCCGCCGCCGGGCAGCGCGCGGCGGCCGCCGTCGGCCCGGGCGGCGACCTCGTCGTGGACAACGACGACGATCCCATTCGCGCCATTGAGGCCTTGGCCGGCGATACGGCCCACAGCGTGTTCGAACCGCTCCAGGAAGAGGATGCCGCCGGATAGGCGCAGCCCCCGAATGAGTCCGGTGATCAGGCTTGAGAGGTGACCCATGCTCAACGCCCACGCCGCGATCCGATCAGAAGGCGATTTGTCGGAGGCTAGCACGGGTGATCTGGCCCAGCGGCGGCGCGTTCAGGCCGCACGTCGCCGCGTTCTGCTGTTCGGCGCTGCGCTGGTCTGCCTGGCAGTGCTCCTGGTCGGCTTGATGGCCTGGCAGCGTGACACGCTGCGCATCGAACGCGCCCGCAGCATTGCCGCGCGGTATGCGCGTGCGCTGGAGACGTTTACCGGCTCCGATGGCCGCTGGCCGGCCACTTTCCCGGTGCTGGGCCTGACGCCGGTGGATTCCAACGTCGCCGCCGCGATGACCTATGTGGGTCCAAAGTCCGCGCTGCATACGCCCGCCGGGCAGCAGGTATTGGCGTATTCGAATTCCGTCGACTCGTTCGTTCACGCACGCGGCCGGGCGATCATCGTGGCCGATGGCGCTCGGCTCCGCATTGAGTGGGTCAGCGAGGCGCAGTTTCGCCAGATGGGCGGAGCCTCGGTTGCTCCCGGGCCCAGCCGCTGATGCGCGTGCGGCGCGCTGCGACGGAAGTCTCCAATTTGAAATCTCAAATCACCCATACGATCACTTCTCTCGAGTCACTGATCGACGATGCCCTCCAATGCAAGAGTGACTGTGCCTGTGGACGGCGGCATGCGGTTCCCACGAAGCTCATCCGCCTGGACGACGCGGGCGGCGCCGGCGTGGCAGCGGCCATCCGCTGCGCGACACGCGAAACTGATCCCGAAATGCACCCAACGGGTCGCCCGGTGCTGCTCGTGGCCGACTCGCAAACGTACGCGGCGCACGCGGGGTCAATTGCGCGCGAGTTGGCCAGAAGCTATGCGCGCCCGAAGACGGTAGTCTTCGCGACTGGTCCGACCGGCGCTGCGCCGCATGCGCCGATCACCGCTGACATCGTGCCACGGCGCGCTGCTGCCGCGGGTCCGTTGGTGCCGGACGAGTGGGCGATTCAGCAAGTGCTGGATGCGTTTGGAGTGGCACCAGGCTCGCGGTCGGTGGTGATCGCTGTCGGCAGCGGCACTATTACCGACATCTGCAAGGTCGCCGCCGACAAACTGGACGCGGCGTACATCGTCTGTCCGACCGCCGCGTCAATGAACGGTTACACGTCGACGATCGCCGCCCTCAAGCGTGGCGGGTTGAAGGTGACCGATTCAGTGACCGGTGTCGACGCAGTGGTCGTCGACATGGAGGTCATCGTCAACTCGCCACCCGACATGACCGCCGCGGGCGTGGCCGACCTGCTGAGCAAATTCGTCTGTCATGCAGACTGGACCATCGCGCATCTGCTCGACGGCGGTTACTACTGCACGGTTCCATCCGAGTTGGCCTCGCGTGCGACGGAGGCGGTCATCGAACATCTGGATGCCATTGCCGCGCGCGATCGCGACGGCCTGACGGTCCTGATGCAGGCGCTGCTGCTTTCGGGGCTGGCGATGGCGATGGCCGGCAGCAGCAGCCCGGCCTCGGGCGGCGAGCATCTGATTTCGCATTATTGGGACATGATCTGCCCGCACACTGGCGGCCGCCGCTATCACGGCACGCAGGTGGGCATCGGCATTCTGATCTCGGCCGCGCTGTACGAGCGCTTGCGGCGCATCGATCCGCGCACGATCCATCCGCAGCGGATCGCTGAACAGGTGGAAGACTGGACCGTTCGCGAGCGCGCGCTTCGCGCTCACTTCGGCCACGCGGCCGAGGCCGTTATCGAACAAGCCCGGGCCAAACACCTCCCGCCCGACCGGGCCGCGGCGCGCGCCGCACAGATCGCCGCACACTGGGACGAAATCTGGCGCAAGGTTGATCCCATTCTGAAAACGGTGCGGGAGGTGCGCGACTGGCTGCGCCGCTGCGGCGCACCCACGACCGCCTCCGAGTTGGGCATCTCTGCGGGGCAAGCACTCGACGCCGTCCGCTGGGCACGGCACCTGCGTAATCGATTTACAGTGTTCGACTTCGCCGCCCAGATCGGCGCCTGGACGCCGCCGGATCAGGGGGAAGTTCTCCAGGCCAGCGGTGTGCTGCGGTAAAAGCGACCGAGCTCGGCCGGCCGTGCCGCTACCACATCTCCACCAGCATGACAGCGTGTGCGGGTGGCGTAGGGGCCTCATCAATGCCCGCGCGGGCGTCTGGAATCGTTTCCGGCGCAACGGTCTTCTCGGCCGTGGCGTGATTTGTCGCCGAGGTGCGAACGGTGCAGTCAAGTTGTTGTGCGACGATGCGCCCGGCACTGCTGTAGTCGTTACGCGCCCACAGCGTGACAGCGGACGCGGTAACTGCGACGGCCAGCGCCGCAGCGACGACGGCGGTGGCGAGCTTCTGACGGATGAGTGTTTTCTTGAGCAGATACCCTGAGTTGTGGCGCAGCGCATCGACGGGCCGCCCGCTCAGATAGCGCTTGACTTCACAAGCCAACGCGCCGGCCGTCGCATAACGCACCTCCGGCTTCTTCGCCAGGCACTTGAGAATGATGGCCTCGATTTCACCGTTGATCTGGCGGCAGATCGCTCGGGGGCGCGTCGGCTCGGTTCCGCAAATGCAGCGGAGCACGTCCTGCACGCTGCCACTCAGGGCAAACGGCAGGCAGCCGGTCAACATGTGATACAGGATTGCCCCGAGTGAGTAGACGTCGCTGCGCGCGTCGATCTGCGCGGATTGTCCGTGGGCCTGCTCGGGCGAGGCCCACGGCAGCGAGCCGACGAATTGCCCAGCCTCCGTTTTCGCGAAGGCCTCCGACGCGTCGCTCCGATCGCCGGTCCTGATCTTGGCTAGTCCGAAATCCAGGATGTGCGGCTCGCCGCGCGCGTCGATCAGAATGTTGGCGGGTTTGAGGTCGCGATGCACGATGCCGCGGGCGTGCGCCGCATTGACCGCCGCGCAGATCTTGTCGAACAGATGCATCACCGCCACGGTCCGATCTCGAAAGTGTCGGGCCGCGAGCTTGACCTTGGCCGGCCGGCCGGAACGTGAATTCGCGCGTACGCCGCTGGGCATCCATTGGTCCAGGGGCACACCCTCGATGTAATCCATGACGTAATAGCAGTCGCCCTCGGCGCGGCCGTTGTCACAGATGGCGACGATGCCTGGATGGCGCAGCGACGCGAGAATTCGCACCTCGCGTTCGAAGCGAATCCGCTCACGGGGGCCGGCCGCTGGGCCGTGCAGGATGACCTTGATGGCCACCTTACGTCCGGTGTTTTCATGAAGCGCCTGATAGACCACGCCTTGCCCGCCGCGCCGGATTTCTCCCAGGATCCGGTAACCCGGGAACGAAGGCGCCGCGGCATAGTGGCGACCTGCGCCGCCAGCGCCTTCCGCAAACGCGATGGTGCTGTCTGACGAACCCCAGCCGGCACTCGCGGCCAGTCGGCGTGCCTGTTCCACGAGGCGCAATGTCTGAAGCACGGTGGCCAATTCGGGCATCAGTTCGGGATGCGCGGTAATAAGGGCGGCATCCGAGATGTCGTCGCCGCGGCCGCGACGGAGCGTGAGACCCTGAACGATGCGCCTGATCTGCAGCGTTCGATCGCGCGGGGCAGAGGAGGCTGCGTGTGATTCCATGCGACCACCTCCTTACCGCCATTCTGACCCCCAACAAACTTCTTGGAACGCGACCCTATCCATAACACCGAATACGGACCGAGCGCTCTCGAAAAATTTGGCCGGCGTGCCCGATTGCTCGGGGGTGCCGCTGGCGGCGCGTGGAAGATTCAATCCGAAGTGCTTGAAAAGAAGCGGAGGCTGTCAGCTAGCGTCGACGAGGATATTGCCCAGTTTGAGGTCTCGGTGGGTCACCCCGCACAGATGGGCCGCGTGACGGTATCCTTCATCACATCACCTTCTCGCCTTGGCTTGCCTCGGCAGCGGCACCGGATTGATTGCCCGAAGGCGCTCGTGCCTGGCAAGGCATGGCCGCGCGCGTGGCGCTGGTCGTGGTCTCGGATAGGCGCGGCGGCGCGACAGCTCCGAATGCCGCTGCAGGCGACAGGCACGACCGGGCGACCGCGCGCAGGGCGCGCTGGTAGCTTACGAGCGTCGCCAGCACGAACGGAACCGACAGGATCACAATGAGAAGCGAAATCCCCGTTGTCAACGCGAGTACCGTCACCGGAAGAACCAGCGGAGGCCGCAACACGCCATCGGGTTGACGGGCCACTGCTCGGTTCGCAAATTCCGTGGCGGCGAGCGCAGCACCGGCAACGGGAGTAGCCACAAGTGTCGCCACTGCCGGCCACCGGCGGCGCGTCCACACCGGTACACGCGCGGCGAGACGACCCAGGTGCAGCATAAGGAAGCCCAGGCCCGCGCAAAGCAGGAGAAACCCGATCTTGCATAGCGTCGCCCCTGTCGGCACGTGAATCAGCAGCGTCACCGATCCCGCGAGCGCGCAGCCCGCCGCAGCGGTCGTCAGAATGCCGGCCACATGGCGCGAGCTGAAGCGGACCTTGTACGGGCGACGCAGGCGCTCGCGCGTGCCGACCAAGATCGCACCCGCCGCAACGGCGCAACTGGCGCCCGTGAGGAGCACGATGGTTAGGTACGCAAACAGGTCCCGCTCGAAATACCTCGTGAGGGCGACCGTAGGGACAACGTATCTCATGAAGGCGGCTGCAGGGATCAGGAGGGACACCAACACACCGATGATGCCGGCGATCGTCAGGGTGATTCCCCGAACGGTCGTCCAAAGCCAGGCGGGTTCGCTGAAGACTAGCGCGTTCTGCAGGGTACTCACCACGCTCGCGCCGCACTCCGGGCAGACATCCTTGGCAGCCAGCCCGCGCAGGTTGTAACCGCACCCCAAGCACGCCAGGTCCACCACCAAGCGCGGCGCTGTGGCAAAATCGAGCCCACGCGTTTCGACGACGGGGGAGGCCGTCTCCCGCGGCTCGATGCGGGCGTGACGCTTCTGGTCGGCACGCGTGGCGAGTTGGTCGTAGTACGAGGAAGGGACCCGCGCTGGGGCCTCAACTTGCGGGTCATTCCTGGTTCGGGCGCTGCAGCGTGCCACCAGCGCCGCAATCTCGCGTTCGGGATGCGATGGGGCGGGCTCGCCGGATGCTTCCAGCAGCGCAGCCAGAAACTTCTCTGGGGACTTGAAGCGTAAGATGGCCTCTTTGCGAGTCGCGCGCTCGAGCACCTGAATGACCTGGGCGTCAGTCCCGCATCGCTGCAGTGGCTCATGGGGCAAAGGCGCTTGCTGGTGCTGCCGGCGAACTTCCTCCAGCCCACCGGCAAACGGGATCGTGCCGGTCAGCAATTCGAACGTCATGATCCCCAGCGCATAGATGTCGGCGCGCGGCGACGGCTCGCCTTCGAACATCTCGGGCGCCATATGCGTCGGTGTACCGACCCAGGCTGCGGCCCTTCCGTCCGGCGCGCGAGCAAGCCGCGGACACGCCAGCCCGAAGTCGGTGACAAAGAGGCCGCCCTGCGCGTCCAGGAGTACATTGCTGGGTTTGATGTCACGATGGACGACGTTAGATGCGTGCAGTTTGCTGATCGCGG
>DASXUA010000138.1:0-3355 GCA_036505095.1 Phycisphaerae bacterium | reverse complement strand
GGCGCTGCTTCGCGGGATGGAGTTGGTCGTGCAAAACATTCCAGGTGGAGCGGTTCTCGTGCGAGCACTGCCTGTCGCTTCTCCATAGAACGAGCACAGGTCCGGGAAACTCTGCAATCTATTATCGATTACCGGCCACGTTTGCTCGCTGCGCGCCCGTATCTTAGCTCATAGCGCGGCAGCGCGGCTTGGGGGTCGCGCTGCCTACCCATCCGGTCGGGGGACACGACCATGGGCCGCGCCAGCGGGGGGCTTCCGGTGATCGATGGACCGGTGGTGGTACGACGTTGGATTGTTCCGGTGCCGGCACTGCCGCGCGCGGCGGACGGTCTGAAGCTGGCCCACATCTCGGACCTGCACCTGTATCGCTGGAACCGGACCATCGAGCACGCCCGCACGCTGCTGCTTAGCCTCGAATACGACGTGCTGCTGGTGACCGGCAACCTATGCGACGACCCGCACCGCTGGGCTGACGCGGCCGAGCTGTGCCGGCGCTTCTTCCCGCACATCAATCCGTCCGGCGGCACGTTAGCCGTGTTGGGTCACCGCGATCCTCCGGAGCTGGCCGATCAATCCGACCTGGGGCTGACGTTCCTGCGCAACCGCAGCGCGGTCTGCCGCGTCAACGGATCGCACGTCGTGTTGGCCGGCGTCGAGCAATCGGCTCACGCGCGCGGCGACGTCTCGGGCGCGTTATCGGGCGTGCAGACCGGACAAGGGGCCATCCTGTTGGCCCACTATCCTTCAACGATTCATCAGGTGCCGGCCAGCCACGTTTCGCTGACACTGGCCGGTCATACGCTGGGAGGCCAGCTCCGCCTGCCGCTGCTGGGAGCGCTGCGCACGGGCGACCGGATTTCGCGGCAGATGGCCCGCGGGTTGCACGTGGTGCGGGGACGGGCGCTGCATATCAGCGCCGGACTCGGTGTCCCCAGCCGGTTTCCCTGGCGGCTGCGGTGTCCGCCCGAGATCACGATCCTGACCCTGACGGTGGGCAATGAGGCGCCCACGCTGAAATTCACGGTGCCGGCCGCTCCCCGACTGCGGCGGCGGATGGTGGCCGCGGCGCTGGCCGTTTGACCACCCCGGCCCGCGGCCGTATAAATACAGAAGCGGCAAGGCGGGTGACGGCGGGCTACGTTCTTCGCCAGCCATCATTTTCCCCCATTTTATCCGGCACCCCGCCCGCCAGCGCCGTGTAACGCAGACGTACCGGCTGAACCAGCGGCGCTCGGCCTGGGATCGGACCCTAACCGGTCAGACAAGAGATTCGTTCGAGCTTGAGTATTGACATCCCACATTTCCGCATCATCACCAAGCTGGGCGAAGGTGCCGGCAGTGTGATCTACCTCGGGCGCGATATTCGCAACGGGGCGCGCTACGCCATCAAGCATGTCAAGCTGCACACGCCGGATGACATGCGCTTCGTCGATCAGCTCAAGGACGAATACGAATGCGGCCGCCTGCTGGACCACCCCGTCATTCGCAAGGTTTTCGAGCTGCGCTACGTGCGGCGCCGCCTGCGGATCAACTCCGCCATGCTGTTCATGGAATACGTGGACGGTATGCCGATGAACGCTCCGGAGTTCAGCCGGCCCATTCCCGAGCTGCTGCGGCTCTTCATCCGCGCGGCCGAAGGGCTCACCGCCATGCACAAGGCCGGCTTCGTGCACGCGGATCTCAAACCCGGCAACACCCTGGTGACCGCCGCCGGCGAGGTGAAACTGATCGATCTGGGTCAAGCTTCCCGTGCCTACCATGCCAAGTCGCGCATCCAGGGCACTATCGACTACATTGCGCCGGAACAGGCCAGCCGCGACATCCTTGACCCGCGCACCGACGTGTTCGGTCTGGGGGCCACGCTCTATCGCCTGCTCACGGGCAAGGCCATCCCGACCGACATGAATCAGCACGTCAGCATGCTTACCACCCGCTGGCTGGGCAAGAGTATCCAGGAACGCGACGAAGAGCTGGCGCCTGTTCCCTTGCCGGCCGCCATCGAGCGTTTCATTGAAGCCTGCTGTCATAAGGAGCCGGCGCGGCGCCTGCCCGACATGCGGGCGGTCATCGAACGGCTCGACATGCTGCGCACGATCATGCTCAAGCACGAGCGCCAGGCGGCCGCGGCCGCCGCCGAACGCCGCCACACCCATCGGCGGGTCTCCTCCTCCGGACGCGCCCGGCACTGAGAAACTGAGGACCTGAGCTGCGTTTGGGCTGGTGCGCAACGTCCTCCAACATCCAACGTATTCCTGCTACAGAATTCTGTAATTATGTTCCGATAACGACCGCATGGCGCGCACCCGCTCAGCCGGCGTATTCCCGAAGGCGCAGCCCGCCGCACCGCGCATGGCCCGTCGCCGGAGAATCGGCCACGGTTCGGGCCTTTCCGCCGCTTGGCGCCCAATTTCTTCGGCGCACTGGCGTCGGGCGCGCGGCGGTCTGGCGGCCATTGCCGGGGTGGCCGAGGGCTCCGCCGGACAGTGGGATGCGGTGTTGCGCATCCGCGATGGCACCTCACCCGGCACCCGAATCTCCACCGAGACTGCGGCTTTTGGGGCGCGCCGCGCCGTCGCACGCGTCGACTGGCGCCGGCTGTCGGCCCGCCTGGCGGCGGCCGGCAGCCAACCGCGACTCAGAATGCTCGCCAAGCTACTCGAAGGTCCGGGCACCTATCGTGCGCTGCAGCGCCTGACCGGTCTGAAGGTCGGCCCGCTATATCACCACATCAATGCGCTGCGCCTGGCCGGCCTGCTGGGTCCCAAGCAGCGCGACCTCTACGAGCTGACTCGCGCCGGCCGGAACCTAATCCTGATCCTGGCCGCCGCCGACGGACTTATGTCGGATGCGCGCCGCCGACCGTTGCTCGCGACGCCAGCCCGCCGGGCGCGCCGGCCTGGCGGCGCGCGCTGAAATTGAGCGGGACCGCCCTACCGCCCGGATAACGTCCCATAAGATATGTTATGTTGCATTGACCGGCAGGGGGGTTTTCCGCTCAGGGCCGCGGGCGGCCGTGCGCCTTGCCGCCTCTGGCTTCGGGGATCGCCGATTCGCGCATCTTGTCCAGCGGAACGCTCTGCAAGAGGCTGATGGCGCGGGCATTGATGTCGTAGGTGTAGACGTTCATGAGCTGCGCCGAGGCGTCGATGACGTAGAGCTGTTCCTCGTTGGGCTGCAAGCGCCCGACGGCCGCGTAGTAGGTGTATTCCCGGCTCCAGCCGGCCATTCCGGAGGCTTGCGCCGGCGCAGGCATCTGATGGACCAGGATCAGTCCCACCAGGAGGATCACCGCCGTGGTGCTCAGCACGCCAATCGCGAAATCTTTGGATGACATATTGTCCCGTTCCCTTGACGC
>DASXUA010000137.1:0-3866 GCA_036505095.1 Phycisphaerae bacterium | reverse complement strand
ACGCCCGCGCGATGTTGCGGCGGATGTGCTGGCGGACGGTTTCGACCAGCGACTCGAAGCTGCGCAGCACGGACGAGGCGATCAGCCGTCCGGCGGCCGTGCCGCCGTCGCGCACCTCCATCAACTCGAGCGCCACGCCGTGCAGCGCCGGGACCACGACGTCCTGCTCAATAATGCGATAGGTAGTTCCGGCGCCTTCGGCCACGCGCAGCCGCCCATCCGGCAGAGCATCCGAGGCCGTCTCGCGGATCTCATCCTTCTCGGCCGCGCGCAACCCGAAGGTAATGGCGACACTGCCCTCAAAGGCATAGGCCGTGAAGCTGACCACGCACCAGCGCCCGAGCAGCGGCGCCACCGTGCTGGCCGTCGTGACCGTCAGGTCCCCGCCCGTGACTTGGCGATAAGTCGTTCTCACGCAAGGATTCTACGCGCGAGTCGGCTCGTGGCGCAGCCGACGGCCGTCACGTTTAGCCGCGACCCCGAAGGGGTGCGCTCCGGCTACCGTACACGCCGTGTATGTCGGCTCCCACCACCCATCGCAGCGCGGGCCTTCGGCCGCGCGGCTAAACAGTCGCCCAGGCATTCAAGCTAGTGCAGCGCGTCAGAAAAGCAGGTATTGCACGCCATCGCGCCGACCAGGCACGCGGGCGGCGCGCGGCGTCGGAATGGGCCGCCGGGCTGCGATGGGCACCGGCGGCACGACGCGCGCCGCGGCGACAAAGGCATCCAGGTCCTGAAAATCCCATTCGTCGCGGGCGATCGGCTGCCCCTCCGTGTCAACGAGCTGTGCGCCGTACTGGTCAACCAACACGCGCGCCGCGAAGCGGTCGCACATGGCCTCCTTCTGCCGCCGATTCCGTCCGACACACTTGATCAACCAGTGATAGCACTCGTGAAGAAAAACAAACAGCACCAACTCGTAAGGATCGGACAGCCCAATGGTCACGCGCGGCCGCCACCAACGTGTGCCGCGCGTGCGGGCCCGCGCGACGAACGTCCCCAGCACGTAGGGAAACGCCAGGTGTTCGCCGAGATTCACGTAGATTTTGCCCCCGGCGTAGTAACACGTCCCGGAGAAATCCGCCCCGCGGCTGTAGCGCACGCGCACGTCGAGGCGCCCCATGCGCCAAGGCGCGATCGCGTCGAGACACATGTTCTTCAAGCGCAGGCTATCGAGCTGCGTCCGGTTGTGAAATGTAATCATCGCGCTTTTCCCGTTCACTGACTACTGGCCACTAGCTACTGGCTATGGCTACTGCCTTGGATGAAACCGCTGGTGCACCTGCTTGAGCCGCGAGCCGTCCACGTGCGTGTAAATCTGCGTCGTGGAAACGTCCGCGTGCCCGAGCAATTCCTGCACAACGCGCAGGTCGGCCCCGCCGGCCAGCAGGTGCGTCGCGAAACAGTGCCGCAGCGTGTGCGGCGACACGGTGGGCATCAGTCCGGCCGCCGCCGCGTAGCGCTTCACCAGCCGCCAGATGTTCGTCCGCTCGAGTGCCCGACCGGTCCGCGACAGAAACACGGAGCTGCCCGAGTGTCGGTTGCATAGCTTCGGCCTTTGAATCGTCAGATATTCGCGGAGCGCCTCGCAGGCCGTGCGTCCGATCGGAATGATCCGTTCCTTGCGCCCCTTGCCGAGGCAACGCAGATAGCCGACCTCGAGGTTGAGGCCTTCCAGCGTCAGGTCGGCCGCCTCGCTCACCCGCATGCCCGTGGCATACAGCAGCTCCAGCAGCGCGCGATCGCGCAGATAGTACGGATCGGCCGGATCGGGGGCTGTCAGGAACGCGTCGAGCTGCGACGCGTGCACCGTCTTCGGCAGGTTGCGCCATTTCTTGGGAGTCTCGATCAGCCCGGCCAGGTCCCGCTGCAGGCGTTTTTCGGAATACAGATAGCGCAGGAACATCTTGATCGCGGCCAGGTGCCGCGCGATCGACGCGATTGCCAAACCACGGCGCTGCAGCGCAGCCAAATGCTCCTGCACATCCTGAAACACCAAGTCGGCGAACGTTAGTCCGCTGGCCGGCGAGTGCCCCCGCTCTGCCGCAAATTCGCATAGATCGCGCCGGTAGGCTTCGATGGTCCGGGCGGACAGTCCGCACTCGACGACCAGGAAGCTCAAAAATCGCGCGATCTCCTGGGGCACCGCACCTTCGACCGCGGATGAATCGGCTGCACCGCCCGCGCGCTGCTTTCGTAAAACAGGCACCTGGGTCCTCCCTGACCTTGCTGCTGAGGTCGAATTGTACCGAAACGGGCCGGCCGGGCTCAACCGGGTAATCTATGCAGCCGGGCTCAACCGTGAGGGAGCCCTTCAAGGCTGCCGACTGGCTCGGCGGCGCCAGGCCAACGAAGTCACGCCGAGCGACAGCAGCGAAAACAGCGCTGCCTCGACCCATCCCAGGCCGCATAGGCGCCGCACAGGGCTCGAATTCGACTGTGGCGTGCCGATCGTCACCACTGCGAAGGGCACATTCACGGTCATGTACTCCGGCGGCCCGGAGGAACGCGTCCGCGCCGAGCGCGCGACGGCCGGCTGATTGATGGTGGGTGTGCTGAACGGCGGCGAACCGAAACCGCGGATCACCGTCTCGCCATCGCGCCCGGTACCTGCTCCGAGCGTGAGCTGCCAGTGCGTCTGTCCGTCGACGCATGAGAGCGTCAGCGTGGCCTCGCGCCGCAATGCCTGCCCCGGCAGATCGGGGTTGAAGACAAATGCGGGATCGAGCGTCATCTCGTCGGCCGAGAGCGTCGTGTACAGCCGCGTCAGGTATGGCATGCCGTTGAACACGTCCAGCGTGCGCTCCAGCGGCTCGATCACGTCGCTCACCAAGTCGGCACTGATGCGCTGGCGCGCCGCACTCAGCATCGCGGCATCAAATACCTGCAACAGCAGATCGAATGACGAATAGGTGAAGTCGCCGGCGCCCGCCGGCAGCGGCAGCTCGCGATGCAGGATATCCAGCACCTTCATCCGGCCAAACACTGCGTCCGCATACAATTGCCCATAGAAGGCGCCGTCCAACAGTCCGCTCAGCCGCGTTAGTTCGCGGCGATAGCGGATCGGATCGGGGAGGCTGCGCGTCAAATCCAGATCGTCACCGGCGTAATCCGTTGCGAAGCCCTGCCCGCCGGCTTCATTCATCGCCAGCGTCACCAGCCCTTGATAACTGGCGTAGGCCGCGCTCGGGCTGCTGTACCAATTCAGCAGCGTGTAATTGACCTCGACGTGCAAATAGTTGGTCGGCACGGCCCGTGCGTTTCCCAGCAGCCACACCAGCACGCCCATGTCATTCTGCGCCGCGACCGCGGTGAGCCGGATCGGAATCACCGGTGTTTGCTTCTGATAGCGCATGATGAGCGGCTGAATATCGCCCGTGCCGCGGTCCTGCTGCAGCTTGACCGCCACGAAGTTGCACTCTTCGCGCACGTAGGTCGCGATCAACTCGCGCCCGCGATCCGTCAGAGCGTAATTGTTCTCATCCAGCCAGGTCACCAGCGCCTGCGGATCGTCGCTCGCGACAATCTGAATGTCGTAAGGCCCGACGGCGAATTGTTCGAGCACTTGAACACCGCCATTGGCGTTAGCCGCGTTCGCGCTACGATTGGCATTTCCCGTGGCAGGGGCGCCGGCAATACCCCCAAACGGCTCCACACATTGCGATCCGAGCCGGGTCAGATTGAACTGCGGCCGCGTAGCCAGCTCCAGCGGCGCGAATACCAGATCGCTCCCGACCGTCACCTCGGGAATGCCAGGGGCGGGCACGACCCACGAGAAATCGGCGGCGTTGCCGACGTACTGGATCAGCACGACGGCCGTCACCATGTCGCCGTCCTGTCGAAAGATGATCTGCTCTCCGGCCTGG
>DASXUA010000136.1:0-22371 GCA_036505095.1 Phycisphaerae bacterium | reverse complement strand
TTTGTCGCAACCGCAACCGCCATTGGACTGCTCGTCGATCTAGCGCGTCTGCCGGTGTACCTCGTGGCGGAGGGGCGCGACATGGGCGGGCTTTGGCCGACGGTGCTCATCATGAGCGCGGGCGTGGTGGTCGGGACACTCGTCGGGCGCCGCGCGCTGGCGTACATACCCGAAAGGATCTTCAAGCGCGTCGTGGCCGCCATCATCCTGGCGCTCGGAGTCTACATGCTCTGGCGCCCGGGCTCGTGAGAGCAAACCGGTGATCGAGCTGATCACTTCGGCACCGTGAAGTCAAAGCGATTGGATTGAGAGAAGAACGCCAGCGGGTTGTCATAGACGACTTTTCGGATGGCGGCCTCGCCGTGGCCGCGGGCACGCAGCTCGCGGATGAATTCGGGTACGTTCATCGGGTCGCTGACGCCCCAATCGCCGGCGGAGTTTGCCATGATGCGCTGGGTCCCGTAGACCTCGACCATGTCGGCCGCGCGGGCCGGTGTGCATTTGGTCCAGGGATAGAGCGTCATGCCCACCCAGTGACCGGCGTCGAGCGCGAGCTTGATCGTGTGCTCCTCGACATGATCGATCAGCACGCGGTCGGGCGGGATGCGCCCGTCGGCCGCGAGGATGTCGAGGATCATGCGTGTGCCTTTGTACTTGTCTTCCAGGTGTGGCGTGTGCACCAGTACTAACTCGTTGGTGCGCGCGACCAAATCGAGATGTTCTTGGAATATGGTAACTTCGTTGCGTGTATTCTTGTTCAGGCCGATCTCGCCAATACCCAGCACGCCGGGACAATCGAGGAACGTGGGAATCAGCGCGATCACTTCGCGCGCGAGCGAGACGTTCTCGGCCTCCTTGGCATTGATGCACAGCCAGGTGAAGTGATGGATGCCGAACTGTTTCGCGCGGCGCGGCTCGAACTCCGTGAGCTGCCGGAAATAGTCCGCGAAAGCGGCGGCCGACCCACGATCAAACCCGGCCCAGAACGCCGGCTCCGAAACCGCCACGCAGCCACAACGCGCCAGGCGCTCATAGTCGTCGGTGATGCGCGAGACCATGTGGATGTGTGGGTCGATGTAGTCCATGCGCTTGCATCCTATGGCATGACCAACTCGAATCCCGGAAAGATGGAGAAATCGCGCGCGTTGGAAGTCAATACTCGCCGAATTCCGGCGGCCCAGAACGTGGCGGCCAGATGCGTGTCCAGCAGACGCTTTCTGCCAAGCTGATGCGGCGCCCGCCACTCGAAAAAAAGGGAAGTGGATTCGGCAGTCGGGTAGACGTGGCGAACTTCGCGGGCGTTCCACCAAAACCGCGCCTTCGTCAGAGCGTCGGTCATGCTGAGCGGCTGCTCGAATCGACGCGCGTCCGTGATGATGTGCAGGAACTCGGTCAACACCTGCGGCGCCAGGGCTAACTCTGCACTCGCTTCGATTACTTCGGAGCGCAGCAACTCATCGGCCCGCGCGTGTTGGGGCAATTCCCGAATTTCCACCTGCACTAGAAACGTGGTGTCCGCGCCAATTATCATTCCAGCATTTCTGCCAACCAGTCGTCATCAGGACCAAGTGGACGAAGCACCGCTCCGACCGACACCGGCTGAATCTCGGCCAGCGAAGGAGGCGCACCGACAGCCGTCAAACGAGCGACCGGCTCCTGATCCTGAGTGATAACGACGTCCGACCCGCTTGCAACGGACGCGACCAAGTCCGCCAGGTGCGCCTGGGCCTCAATCAGTTGAACAGTTCTCATATTGCAATTCCAGGCAGGCGCGTCTCGTTACGGGGCGGTCGCCTGTCGATCATGAATGAAATATCTTGCGTAGCCAATGCGCCGAGAGCATCCGGCGGAACCAAGGTTTGGCCGTTGGCCCAGGTTTTGAATGAGAAGCGCCCGGCCAAGTACCCCAGAGCACGGCGCTCCGACTGTGGATCTGAAAAGCGAATCAGAATCACATGCTTGATTATAGCATACCGGGCACTCGACGCTATGCCGGGAGACCTTCAGCGCCATTCTGGATCGTAGGGCTCGGAAAACAGGAGCTGCACGCGCTCGGCGCGGTCGGAGCCGCCGTTGGTCAAGATGTGCAGCGCGGCGCGGATGCGCTTCAGGCGCGCGTCGGAGCTGATGGCGGCCGGTTCGCGGGCGCGATCGATGCGGTCCAGGGCGGCGGCCAGGTCAAGCAGGCGGTGGCGAATTTCGATGTAGTGGCGATCGAGGACAGTGGCGCCGGTTTGGAGGCTGGGCATGAACAACTCCTTTACCGGAAGCCACGGCCGGGCCGTCAGCGCACGCCTTCGGCGTTGCGGCTAAACGTGAGGCTTTCGGGTTCGCGAAACGTCACCTCTTCGGCGTTGCGGCTCAATGTGGCCGACTGCGGCGGCGGGGTCTGGATGGCCGTCGAAGCTGCGGATTCGGCTTTGTGGGCCGCGTAGCGCAGCATGAGCGTCGAGCCGCCCACGTACCAGTAGCCGATGGTGAACATGGCCATGAACGGCGCGCCGATGCCAATGTCGCCGGCTTGAACGCAGAGCAGCAGGCAGCCGAACATGAACACGCCCATCCCGAGTTCCAGGAAGGGCAGAATTGAGCTGCGCAATTTGCGGCGATAGACGGTGCGTTTCTTCCATTCCTGATCGGAGGAGGTGGCCACGCCAAACTTGGGCGTGCGCACGAACTCGCTCGCGCCGCCGAAGAGCCCGTCCAGCACGGCCAGGCCGTTGTTGATCGAGACGCCCACGCCCAGACTCATGAGGAACGGCAGATACTTCAGGCTGTCGCTCCAGGTGCGGAACAACTCGCGCTGGCTGCACGCATAGAAGCAGCTTGCCGAGCAGGTGGCCACGAGGAAGAGCGAGGCGTCAATCATCCAGCCGCCGGGAACGGCCGCATTGGCCCAGGCGAGCTTGATGTACAGCACCGGATACAGCAGCAGCATCAGCAGCACGATCAACAGGTGCACCAGGCAGCTCGTGAGATGAAAGAAGGCCTCGAGCTTGACGCGCCAGGGAAGCTGCGAACGCATGACACGCACAAGAAGCTTGCGGCAGGTCTGGGCGCCGCCCTTGGCCCAGCGATGTTGCTGGGCTTTGAAGGCCTCGATTTCCGGCGGGAGCTCGGCCGGCGAAGCCAATTCGGGCAGGAAGATGAATCTCCAGCCGCGGAGCTGCGCCCGGTAAGACAAGTCGAGATCTTCCGTGAGCGTGTCATGCTGCCAGCTGCCGGCGTCGGCGATGCAGCTCTTGCGCCAGATCCCGGCCGTGCCGTTGAAGCTCATGAAACGGCCGGAGCGGTTGCGCGCGCCGTGCTCGATGACAAAGTGCCCGTCGAGCAGCACCGCCTGCGTCTTGGTCAGCAGCGACAGATCGCGGTTGAGGTGCTCCCAACGCGCCTGCACCATTCCGACTTGCGGGTCGGTGAAATAGTGGATGGTCTCGTACAGCATCCGCGCGGGCGGGATGAAGTCGGCGTCGAAGATGGACACGAGTTCGCCGGTAGCGCTGGCCAGTCCCGCTTCCAGTGCGCCAGCCTTGTAGCCGGTGCGATCGGTGCGATGCAGATGGACAATATCGATGCCGGCAGCGCGCAGCCGTGCGACCGTGTCGGCCGCGATCTGCACCGTATCGTCAGTCGAGTCATCCAGCACCTGGATCTGCAAGCGGTCGCGGGGATATTCGATGGCAGCGGCGGCCTCGATCACGCGCCGCGCGACATAGCGCTCGTTGTACATCGGAAGCTGAATCGTCACGCGCGGTAGCTCGCGGAAGCAAGCCAGCAGCTCCGGGCGGTTGCGGCGATGCTTGTAATACAAATAGACGAGTTGATAGCGGTGCAGCCCGTAGATGCAGACCAGCACCAGCACCGTGCCGTACAGGTAGATGGGAATGCTCTGGAGGGAGAACGCCATCATGATGATTCTATGTAGCCGGGGGCAGCATTCCAGCCGCTTTCGTCAGCTCGCGCCGGGTGGCATGGCTTCACGGCGGCAGCCGGGTAGCCATGCGACGCTCTGGCATGCTTACCCGCTGCGCGTGAAAGCACGCCACCCGCCGCCGGGATGAACCGGCGGGCCAGCTAGCCCGATAAGGCGCGGCGATAGCGCTCCTGAAGGTCTTCGGCTCGTCCGGGCGGATATTGCCCGGCCAGCCAACGATATCCCAGCCCGTCACCTGAGCGCCGCGGGATCAGATGAAAGTGTACATGGTCGACCGACTGACCGGAGACCGCGCCGTTGTTCTGCAGGACGTTGAAACCTTCCGCGCCCGTGACCTGCAACAGCGCCCGCGCCAGAGCCGGCAGCAGCCGCGTGATTTCCGCCACGGCGTCGGGCGTCATTTCTTCCAAGCGGGCCGCGTGGGTTTTCGGAACGAGCAGCAGATGGCCCTCGGCCAGCGGACCGCTGTCCAGGAAAGCCACCGCCCCCTCCGTTTGGAGCACAAACTTCGCCGGAACCGCTCCCCCGGCAATCCGACAGAAGATGCACGAAGTTGGAGCGGCCATTACTGAATGACTCCCTCCCTATGGCGAGATTTCCCGTCTTCGCCCCGGCCCACGTTTAGTCGCAGGCCCCCGCCGCGGCGGGTAAACTCCGGGCCGCGCTCCGCACGCGAGGTTGATGCCGATCGCAGCGCTCCCTTCGGTCGCGGCTAAACGTCCAAACGCCTGGCCCTCTCCGACGAATCAGGTGGCTTCGGAGGTCGACTCCGGAGCTTCCTCCGGCTCACCTTCCCGCGCCGCTGGCTTTCCGCCACGGCGACCGGCGCCCTTGCTGAGTTTGACCGCCAGCGCGTAGCGCGATTCACTACGCCGTTGGCGAGCGCTCTTGAGCGGTTTGACCAGGTTGCCGGGCGCGGTCTCGTCGCCAACGAACTGCACCACGGCGATTTCTCCGGCGTCGCCAATGCGCCAGGTCGGCAGCCGCACCAGCCGTGTATAACCGCCGGGCCGATCCACGTACTTGGGCGCGACCGTTTCGATGAGGCGGTGCATGACCGAGTCGGCCGTAAAAGTCAGATGACCGCGCGGCTGGCCCGTACGGTGACGGCGGCCGCTGCGTGTCCGCAATACGGTACGGCGCTTGGCGTCGGACATCGCCTCGTAATCGGACAGATTCTCCTTGGGAATGATGGCGCGATCGGACAGATGCTTATGAATCTGCCGGCGCGCCACCAGATCGCCGCCCTGGGCGCGCTTGGCCAGGGTCACCAGCCGCTCGACGTGCCGCTGCAGCTCCTTGGCCTTGGGCAGCGTGGTACGCACCTCGCCGTGCTCGATCAGGCTTTGGGCCAGGTTGCGAAGCAGGGCGCGGCGATGGTCGGTAGTCCGGCCTAATCCGCGATGGTCAACTCGATGTCGCATGGCTCCAGGCTTTCAGTGTTCAGTGTTCGGTTTTCAGTTTTCAGCAGCGTGCCTCAAGACTCCGCACCGGCGGCGCCGACGGGCACACGCTCTTCAACTGGTTCGGCCGGGGCGCTGCTGAAGCTCATGCCCAACGTCAGGTCCCAGTCAGCCAGCTTGCGCTTCACCTCGCGCAGCGAGGTCTTGCCGAAGCTGCGCACCCGCAGCAAGTCCGATTCCGTCTTGGTCGCCAATTGGCCGACCGTTGTGATGCGGGCGGATTCCAGGCAATTGCGGGCGCGAACCGACAGGTCCAGATCGCCGATCGGCCGATCGAGCTTGGCCTGCAGCTCGGGATCCATCTCGGTCATCGGCAAGGCCGGGGCGGGTGCCTCGGCCGCCACTTCCTCGCCCAGATCGTGGTATTGCACGAACGGGTTCAGATGCTTCCGCAAAATCTTGGCGGCCTCGACCAGCGCGTCATCCGGCAGCACCGTGCCGCGCGTCCAGACCTCAATGATTAATCGCTCATAATTCGTGCGCTGTCCGACACGTGTATCTTCGATCCGGTAGCGGACGCGCAACACGGGCGAGAAAATCGAATCAACCGGGATGACGCCCAGTTCCTGCTCCGGGCCCTGATTCTCATCGGCCGTGGCGTAGCCGCGTCCGGAGCGGACCGTCATCTCCATCTCGAAGCGCGCCTTGGCCGTGAGCGTCGCGAGCACCAGCTCCGGATTGACGATGGTGATGGCCGGGTCGGCGACGATGTCGCCCGCGTGCACCTCGCCCGGCGTGTCACGCGACACGCGCATGGTCTTGACGCCCTCGCCCTCCAGCTTGACCACGATTTTCTTGACGTTCAGGATGATATCCGTGACGTCCTCCAGGACGCCGGGAAGCGTAGTGAACTCGTGAGGGGCGCGCGCAATCTTGACGGTCGCGACGGCCGCCCCCTCGAGGCTGGACAACAAAATGCGCCGCAGGGAGTTTCCCACGGTGGTGCCGAAGCCGCGTTCGAACGGCTCCACGATGAAGCGTCCGTACGTATCATGACTGACGGACTCGTCGCGCGTGACCCGATTGGGAAGCTCCAGGCCTCGCCATCTGATTTGCATGGGGTCGATCTCCTTCGTAATAACTGGCGCTGCCACGCCCGGCGCAGGTCGTGGTCGGCAGTCGCCTAGCGGCTGCACATTTCGATAATGAGCTGCACCTCGACCGGGATCTGCACGTCCTCGCGCGTCGGCATGGCCTGGACAATTCCGCTGAGTTGTCCGGCCGGACGTTCGAGCCAGGGCTGCAGGGGCGGTCCGCCGCTGTCGCCGGTGATGGAGCGCACCAGTTTCTGTGATTTGGCCCGCGGGCTGACGGTGATGCGGTCGCCCTTGGCGACCAGAAACCCGGGCCGGTTGACCTTACGGTCGTTTACGTGAATGTGGCCGTGCGTGATCATCACGCGGGCCGCTTTGCGCGAAGGCGCGAAGCCGAACTTGGTGATGACGTTGTCGAGCCGCCGTTCCAGCAGGCTCAGCAGTGCGTCGCCGGTATTGCCGCGGCTCTTCTCGGCCTTGCGGAAATAGTTCATGAACTGCCGTTCCAGCACGCCGTAATAGCGCTTCACCTTCTGCTTTTCACGCAGGCGCACGCCATATTCGCTGCCTTTGCGGCGGCGCCAGGCATGCATGCCGGGCGGCTGGCTGCGCCACTGGCGCTCCATGGGGCACTTGGCGGTCTCGCAGCGCACGCCCTTGAGCATCAGCTTGATGCCCTCGCGCCGACAAAGCCGGCAAACCGGTCCGATGTATCTTGACATATCGTTTCCCAGACTGCGCCGGCGAATTCTCAGCCGGCCGATGTGCAGGCCAGAGGCCTGCACCATAATGTTTACACGCGTCGTTTCTTCGATGGCCGGCAGCCGTTATGCGGCAGCGGAGTCACGTCTTCGATGGATTGGATGCGCAGTCCGGCGGACTGCAAGGCCGTCACAGCCGACTCGCGTCCGGACCCCAGGCCCTTCACCCGCACTTCCAACTCGACCATCCCGTACTTGCGGGCGGCCTGCGCGGCTTGCTCGGCCGCACGCTGCGCGGCGAAAGGCGTGCTCTTGCGCGTGCCCTTGAAGCCGGCGGTGCCCGCCGACGCCCAGCACAGCACTTCACCGCTGGGGTCGGTGATGGTCACCATCGTGTTATTGAACGTCGCCTTGACGTGCGCGATTCCGCGGGCCACGTTGCGGCGAACACGTTTCTTTCCGGCTCGTTTAGCCACGGTGCAACTCCTTCACGCCCTTCTTGCCCGCCACGGTCTTTTTGGGTCCCTTGCGTGTCCGCGCGTTGCAGCGCGTGCGCTGGCCACGGACTGGCAGCCCGCGGCGATGGCGGATGCCGCGATAACAGTTGATATCCCGCAAACGCGCGATGTTCGAGGTCACGATGCGCCGCAATTGCCCTTCGACCTGATAGTTGCGGTCGATGATGCCGGCGATACGCGAGACTTCGTCTTCGGTCAGGTCCTTGGATTTCGTGCCGCCTTCGATGCCGGCTTCCTTCAGGACGGCGCGCGCTATATGCGGACCGACGCCATAGATGTATTGCAGCGCAATCTCGACGCGCTTCTCGTTGGGAATGTCAACGCCTGCGATACGGGGCATAACGACTCCTGCGCCGGCTGAGCGGCGCGCGGCTAACCCTGCCGCTGCTTGTGGCGCGGATTGGTGCAGATCACGCGCACCACCCCGCGCCGCTTGATGACGCGGCAGTTCTCACAAATCCGCTTGACACTGGCTCGGACCTTCATGACGTCCTCTTGCAATCAAGGCCCCGCCCTACCGGGCGGGGTTCTGATCATTCCATACGGCCGTTGGTCAGCACGTCGGCGGCGCTCTCGGTCACCGCGACTGTGTGCTCGAAATGCGCAGCACATCGGCCGTCGCGCGTCACCACCGTCCAGTGATCGGCGTCGGCAAAATGAACCGCGGCACTGCCGAGATTGACCATCGGCTCGACCGCCAGCGTCATGCCCTTCTCCAGGCGAAAGTCATGACGCCGCTGTTTGCGGTCGTCGTAATTGGGCACCTTGGGATCCTCGTGCATCTCGCGTCCAATGCCGTGGCCGACGAACTCGCGCACCACGGACATCCGGTGCCCTTCCACAAACTGCTGAACTTTGCGGGCCACTTCACTCCACATGCGACCCGGACGGATCTCCTCGACAGCCAAATCCAGCGCGGCCGACGTTACTTCCAACAGCCGCGCGTTAGCCGTACTGACGTTGCCGATCGGCAGCGTCACGGCGGCGTCGCCGCAATAGCCGTCCAGCCGGACGCCGCAGTCAAGGCTGACCACATCGCCCTCCTTCAGGCGGCGCGGCCCGGGAATCCCATGCACCACCTCGTCGTTGACGCTGATGCACAGGGCGGCCGGAAACGGAAAACGCGCCTGCGGCGACTTAACGCCCTTGAACAGGGCCGTCGCCCCGGTCGCGGAAATCATCTCTTCAGCCACGGCGCTTAACTCGCCCGTGGTCACGCCCGGTGCCGCCAACTCCCGCATCCGCGTAAGGACGCGATACACCAGCGCCCCCGCCTGCCGCATCAGCGCGATCTCGCGCGGGCTCTTGATGATGATGCCGCGACGGCTTTGGGCGAACGTCTCCTTCAACGTCGTGGTTGCCTTCCGCCGCGCGCTGATGCGTCGCGGCTCTGAACCTTAGTAGCCTCCGCCGCCGCGCATCGGGCCCTCGCCGCCGAGGAAGCCCTTGTAGTTGCGCATGATCAGGTTCGCCTCGATGCGCTGCACAAAGTCCAGCGCCACGCTGACCACGATCAGCAAGCCCGTACCGCCCAAGAACGCCGACACGTCATACGGAATGCCCAGCCACTCGTTCACCAACTGCGGAATCAGCGCGATGATCGTCAGGAAGCCGGCACCCACATAGGTAATGCGGCCCATAACCTTCTCGAGGTAGTCGGCCGTGCGCTTGCCGGGACGCAGCCCCGGAATGAAGCTGCCGTAATCCCGCAGGTTATTGGCCATCTCCTTGGGCTGGAACTGTACGGTCGTCCAGAAGTAGGCGAAGAAGTAGACCATCGCCACGTAGGAAACGACATAGAGATAACCCGTGCGCTGAAACGATTCGTGCAGGAAATTCCACAGCGCGGCCGGGGGCAAGCCGGCGTTGTTCAGCCAGCCGAAAAAGATATTCGGAAAAATCAGCAGCGAGCTGGCGAAGATGATCGGCATCACGCCGCCATGATTGACGCGCAGCGGCAGGTACTGGCGCTGTCCGCCGTACACGCGCCGCCCGCGGGTCTGCTTGGCCTGCTGGATCGGGATGCGGCGTTGACCCTGCGTAATCAGGATCGAGCCGGCCACGACCGTGATGAACGCTACGATCAGGAATGCAAGCTTGAACAGGCCGATCGCACTCGGATCGGTCACGTTCAGGCGCAACTGCGCGTGTTGAATCACGTCGATGACCGCGTTCGGCACGCGGGCCACGATACCGGCCATGATGATCAGCGAAATCCCGTTGCCAATGCCGTACTCGTCGATCTGCTCGCCGAGCCACATCAGGAAGATGGTCCCCGCCGTCAGGGCGGCCAGTGCCATCAGAAAATAGCTGACCGTCAGCCCGGCCAGCCCCCAGCTTCCGGGTGAAGCCGTGAACTCCGGATAGACCAGGCCGCCCGACACCAGGTAGCGAATCCAAATGACGGCCTGGATCGCGCACAGACCGACCGTCGCATAGCGCGTGTATTCGTTGATCTTCTTGCGTCCACCTTCACCCTCCTTGGAGAGCTTCTCCAGGGACGGCACGACCGTCGTCAGAAGCTGGAAAATGATGGAGGCCGAGATATAAGGCATGATGCCCAGGCCGAAGATCGTGCTCTGCTGCAGATTGCCGCCGGTGAACAGCGAGAACACGTCGGCCAACTGGCCCAGTCCGCCGCCGGATTGCGCCTGGCTGGTCAGCTTCTCCTGGTTGATACCGGGAAGCGCCACGTAATAGCCGATGCGGTAAATGCACAGCAACCCGAGAGTGAACAGAACCTTGTTCCGCAATTCGGGAATCTTGAAGATGTTGGCGAATGAAGACAGCATAACAATCTCAACTGCTGCAGGCGAGACGCCTGCACCACCATCACGCCTGCGCCATAACTTACGCCGGCGCGCCGGCCACTTTGGCCTGCCCGCCAGCCGCGATAATCTTCTCCGCGGCCGGCTTGCTGAAGGCGGCCGCCTCAACCAGAAGCTTCTTGCTCAAGTTCCCGTCCCCGAGGACCTTCACCGGCGCGTGCGCATCGCGAATCAGCCCGGCCTCCTGCAGCTCGAGGGCGGTTACGTGCGTGCCGGCCGCGAAAATCCCCTCCAACTCGCCGACGTTGACGGTTTCGTACCGAACGGAGAACTTCGCATTGCTGAAGCCACGCTTCGGAACCCGCCGGAAGAACGGCATCGCGCCGCCCTCGGCCAGTCCCCGCGACTTCCAGCCCGAGCGCGAACCCGCGCCCTTCTGCCCGCGGCCGCTGGTCTTGCCGTGTCCGCTGGAGCGTCCACGGCCGAGACGCTTACGTCGTTTGTGCGCGCCTGAAAGCTTGGTGATGTCCGATAGATTCATTGTAGGCACCCTCAGCGTCAGCTTGCCAGCTTGACTCCGCGGAGGCGTTCAATCTCTTCCTGGTTGACGAGCGACATCAGTCCGGCAAACGTTGCCCGAACCAGGTTCTTGGGGCTGGTCGAGCCGTAGCACTTCGTCAGCACATCGCGGACGCCGGCCAGCTCCAGCACGGCCCGCACGCTCGAGCCGGCGATGACGCCCGTACCGGGATTGGCCGGGACCATCACGACCGTGCTGGCGCCATATTTACCCAGCGTCCGATGCGGGATCGTGCCGCCTTTGAGGCGCACGGATTTCATGTTGCGAGCGGCGGCTTTGTGGGCCTTCTCGACGGCCGGCGGCACTTCGTTGGCCTTGCCATAGCCGATCCCCACCCGCCCACGGCGGTCGCCCACCACCACCAAGGCGGCGAAGCTGAAGCGCCGGCCACCTTTGACCACCGTAGCGCAGCGGTATACCCGCACGACGGCTTCATCAACGCCGCCCTCGGCGGCCGTCGGTCCGGTTGTTGTCGATTGCGCTCGCGTCATTCGCCCGTGCGCTCCTTGTACCGTCGCCCCTTGTGGGCGGCGCGCCGGGGGACAAGCCCCGACGCTACAACCTAAAACTGCAAACCACCTTCGCGGGCCGCGTCGGCCAGCGCCTTGATACGGCCGTGATATTTGTAACCGCTCCGGTCGAAGGCGACCTTGCTCACCCCGGCCGACTTGGCTCGTTCAGCCAGCGCCGTCCCCACGGCCTTGGCGGCCGCGATGTTACCGCCCGTGCGGCGTTTCTCGGGCTTTCCCTTTTCGAGACTGCCGGCCGCGCACACGGTCACGCCGCGCTCGTCATCGATGATCTGCGCGTAAATCTGATTCAGGCTGCGAAAGATCGACAGCCGCGGCCGTTCGCTCGTGCCGAAGACGCGCTTGCGAACGCGCAGCTTTCGGCGGCGGCGGCGCTCCAGTTTTACTTCAAGGACACGCATCGTTCACACCCGTGCAGGCCAGAGGCCCGCACCACACAGTCATGCCTGTGCAGGCCAGAGGCCCGCACCACAAACCTTTAACTCGTGCCGCCGCTGGCGAAAGCCTTGCCCTGCTTGCGACGCACGTATTCGTTTTCGTAGCGGATGCCTTTGCCTTTGTAGGGCTCGGGCGGCCGCAGCTTGCGCACTTCGGCGCAGAACTGGCCGAGAAGCTGCTTGTCGCTGCCCCGGACCACAAATTTGGCGGGCTCGGTCTCGCCGCGGGCCACCGGTGCCTCCACGTCGACCGTCAGGCCGTCCGGGATCGGAATCTCGAACTGCGCGCCGCCCTTTGTCCGCGAGCGTCCCGAGAACCCGACGTTCAGATTCAGCGTTTTGCCGGCCAGCTTGCAGCCGTAACCCGTGCCGTAGATCAGCAGCCGCTTTTCGTAGCCCGTGGTGACGCCGCGCACCATATTGGCAATCAGCGCGCGGCTCAGGCCGTGCAACGCCAGACTTTGCTTGGCGTCTTTGGTGCGGGTCACCTCGATGCGATTGGCGCCGGCATCATGCTTGACCGCAATCGTATGCGGCACGGACCACTTCAGCGTGCCTTTCGGACCGGTCACGGTAACTGCCGGTCCGGCAAGCTGCACCTTCACTCCGGAAGGCAATGGGATCGGTTTTTTGCCAATTCGCGACATAACTACACTCGTCGCCTCAAGGCCCCGCCCTTCCGGGCGGGGTTCTGATTAGTAAACGGTACATAACAACTCGCCACCGACGCGGCGCTGCCGGCATTGGCGATCGCTCATCACTCCCTGACTGGTCGAGACGATCGCGATGCCCAGCCCATCGAGCACCGACGGCAACTCCTGCACACCCATATACAGTCGCCGGCCGGGGCGGGACTGCCGCACGACCGAATGGATCAGGTCCTCGCCGCGCGGGCCGTATTTAAGGTGGATCCGCAGCATGCCCTGCCGCGCGTCCTCGATCAGGTCGAAGTCGTTGATGTAGCCTTCCTGCTTGAGCACCTGGGCGATGCCCACCTTGAGCTTGGACGCCGGGATGTTGACGGTCGGCCGGCGCACACGGGCCGCGTTGCGAACGCGCGTCAACATGTCGGCGATCGGATCACTCCACATGGATTACCTCGCTACCTCGCTGGCCTACCAACTGGCCTTCTTGACGCCGGGAATCTTGCCGGTGTTCGCCAGGCTCCGGAAACAAATGCGGCAGATGCGGAACTTGCGATAGACGGCGTGCGACCGCCCGCACAACTCGCAACGCCGCACGGTCCGCGTCATGAACTTGGGCTTGGCCCGGGCTTTGTTGACCCACGCTTTCGTCGCCATTTATGCCACCTGTGCCTCGGTCCGCCGGAACGGCATGCCCAGCATGCTCATCAGCCGGCGCGCCTCCGCGTCGTTTTTGGCCGTGGTCACGAACGTAATGTTCATGCCCTGCGCGAATTCCACCTTGTCGATGTCGATTTCCGGGAAGATGGTCTGCTCGCCGACGCCCATCGTGTAGTTACCGCGACCGTCAAAGCTGTCGGGGCTCAGGCCGCGGAAGTCACGCATACGCGGAATGGCCACGTTGATCAGCCGATCGACGAACTCGTACATCCGCTTGCCACGCAACGTCACCATGCAGCCGATATCCATCCCCTCGCGGAGCTTGAAATTCGACACGCTCTTGCGCGCCTTGCGAATGACCGGGCGCTGCCCGGTGATGCGCCCCAGATCGGCCGTGGCCGCCGCCATGACTTTCTTGTCTTCCTTGGCCTTGCCCACGCCCATCGAGACGACCACCTTCTGCAGCCGCGGAGTCGCCAGCGGATTCGTGCGGCCCAACTCGGCGCCGAGCTGCGGCGCGATCTCGTTCTTGAACTGATCCAGTAATCTCGCCATCGCTAGCCTTCAGCCCCCGCGCGCGTCACCTCGTTCAACACATTTCCGGACACCGTCACGCGCCGCTTGCGCGTGACCTTACCTTCCGCATTCCGCTCGATCTCGAAGCGGACGCGCGCTCCGCGCGTGGTCTTGGGATCGACCGGCAGTACGTTCGAAATCCGGATGGCCGCCTCTTTCTGGAGACGGCCGCCCTGCGGGTTGCGCCGCGAGGGGCGGACGTGGCGGTAAACCATGTTCACGCCTTCCACTACCACCCGGCCACGCTTCGGATCGATGCGCAGCACCTTCCCGCGCTCGCCGCGATGATCGCCCGAGATCACCTCCACCGTATCGTTGCGTCGAATATGAGCCGCCATGATACTCAGCACTCAACTATGTAGCGTCGCCCCTTGCGGGCGGCGCGCCGGGCACAAGGCCCGACGCTACGTCTTCAGACGACTTCGTCCGCCAGGGAAATAATCTTCATGAAGCCACGATCGCGCAGCTCGCGGGCCACGGCCCCGAAAATGCGCGTGCCGCGCGGCTCGTTCTGCTCGTTCAACAGCACGACCGCGTTCTTGTCAAAACGGACATAACTGCCGTCCAGGCGTCGCGCCGGCTGCTTGACGCGCACGACGACCGCCTTGGCCTTGCGCCGCGTCGAACGGTCCTTGCGGGTCGCGCCGCCGGCGAAATCGCTGTTGGGCAGCGCCTTCTTGACCGCCACCACCACAATGTCGCCCAAGCCGGCGGTTTTCAGGGCCTTCTTGCCGTAGCCGCGCGTGCTGCCCCGGCCCAGCACGGTGATCACCTGCGCCTGCTTGGCGCCGGTGTTGTCGGCCACGTCCACCATCGTCTGCGCCTGGATCATGATGCCGCACGCTCCAGAATCCGCACCAGGCGCCAGCGCTTGATGCGGGAAATCGGGCGCGATTCCATGAGCTCGACGCGATCGCCCACCTTCGCCTCGTTGCGCTCGTCATGCGCGTGCATCACCGTCCGGCGGCGCATGTACTTGCCGTATTTGGCGTGGCGCATCGTGAAGCTCGCGACCACCCTGATGGTCTTGTTGCCCTTGTCTGACGTCACGACGCCGGTGCGCAGCCTTCTGGGGCGCCGCTCCGCCGTCGCGCTGTCGGACATCCTGGTTGCCTCGGCCATTGACCACTCCGATCCGCAAGCTGAGCCTTACCGGTTCAGCCGCCGCTCTTGCGGTGGGTCGCCACCGCCTCCAGGTGATACTGTTGCTCCTCGATGCCGGTCTCGCCGCGCTCCGTCATGACCGTGAAAAGCCGCGCGATGTCGCGCTTGGTCTGCGTGAGCGTGTTGGGATTCTCCAGCTTTTCGGTGACCGCCTGGGCGCGCAGGTCGAACAGGTGCCGCCGCAGCCGGTCCAGCTCGGAGTGCAACTCCTCGGTCTTCAACTCGCGAATCTCAGCAATCTTCATCGCCTGTATCCGTCGTTCGCTTACGCACGCCGTTCAGAACCGCGACCGTCAGGGAGCGTTGTGGTGCGTTTGGGGCCTCTAACCTGCCATGCCGCTCGCCTATCACTCACTAAATCCCATGCCGGCGCGCTACGAATCGGCAGCGGAACGGCATCTTGTGCGCCACGCGCGTCAGCGCCAGCTTGGCGACATCCTCCTCGACGCCGCCGACCTCGAACAAGACCGTTCCCGGCTTGACGATCGCGACCCAGTCTTCCGGTTCGCCCTTGCCCTTGCCCATGCGCGTTTCGAGCGGCTTGGCCGACACCGGTTTGTGCGGGAAAATGCGAATGTAAACCTTGCCCTCCCGATGCAGGTAATGCGTCGCGGCCACGCGGCCCGACTCGATCTGGCGGGCAGTGATCCAGCCGCTGTGCAGCACCTGCAAACCGTATTCGCCGAACGCGACAAAATTGCCGCGCGTGGCATTGCCGCGCACGCGGCCGCGCTGCGATTTCCGGAACTTCACTCGTTTAGGCATCATCGCCATGATGCATCATCCTGTCGTTCGCAACCTCGCGGGGTGCCATGCTTTCACGCGCAGCGAGCAAGCATGTCGGACGCCGGCATGGCTACCCGGCTGACGCCGTGCAGCCATGCCACCCGCGCTAGCCGCGTTTGCCGCGGCGTCCCTCGGGCCGCCGCGATTCGCCGGCCGTGATCTCGGCCTCTTCGCCGTAGCGGCCCAGATAGATCCATACCTGCACGCCGATCACGCCGAAAGTCGTGCGGCTGATGGCGTAGCCATACGTCACGTGGGCCTGCAGCGTGTGCAATGGGATCGAGCCGCGAATCTGCGTCTCGCTGCGGGCCATCTCGGAGCCGCCCAGCCGCCCCTTGCACATGATCTTGATCCCTTTGGCGCCGGCCGACATCGCCGAGTCGCAGCGCTGCTTCATGACGCGCCGAAATCCAGCCCGCTTCTTGAGCTGCTCGGCGATCGACTCGCCCACAAGCTGGGCATCCACGTCGGGGTTCTTGATTTCGACGATGTTAATGTTGATCTTACGATCAATCAGGTTCTCCAGCGCGTCCTTGAGCTTGTCGACCTCGGCCCCCTTCGGCCCGATCACCAGCCCCGGGCGGGCCGTGTGCAGGATGACTTTCACCTCGTTGCGTGTGCGCTCGATCTCCACTTTCGACACGGCCGCGTATGGCGGTTTGCGGTTCAGCGCGTCATCGACGAATTTGCGGATCCTCTGGTCCTCGACCAGGAACTCGCCGTAGGCCGCCTTGGGCGCGTACCAGCGCGACAGCCAGTCTTCGGTGATGCCGACCCTGAAACCAATGGGATTGACTTTCTGACCCACAGACTTCTCCTACGGCTTTTCCGCCACTCCGATGACGATATGGCTGGTGCGTTTGGCGATCGGATGCGCCCGGCCACGATCCTTCGGCTGGAAGCGCCGGTAATAGGGACCGCCGTCGACCCGCGCCTCCTTGACGAACAGGCGCCCCATATCGGCCTCCTGCTCGTCCGCGTTGGTCATGGCCGATTTGAGCACCTTCGTCACCAGCACCGAGGCGCGCTTCGGATTGAACTTCAGCACGTCCAGTGCGCGGCTGCAGCTCATGCCCCGGATGAGGCCCGTAACCAGTCGGGTCTTGCGCGGCGAAATGCGCGCGTAGCGATGCACCGCCCGCCACTCCCGCAATTCTGTTTCTGCTACCGTTTCAGCCATCGCTGCTTACCTTTTGCCGCCATCGATTTGACGCTGAGACGCTGAGATCGCAGAGAGAAATGTAAGAATCCCTTCTCTGCGTTCTCTGCGTCTCAGCGCCACCGGCGCGCTGTCGATACTCCTACTCCGTCGCGGCCTTCTTATGGCCCGAGTGTCCCTTGAAGGTCCGCGTCGGGCTGAACTCACCGAGCTTGTGACCCACCATGTCTTCCGTGACAAAGACATCCTTGAACTTATTGCCGTTGTGCACTTCGAATTTGTGCCCGACGAACTCGGGCACGATGGTGCAGCGCCGCGCCCACGTGCGGATCGGCATGGTCACGCCGCGCTCCTTGGCGTGCAGCACCTTCCGAAAGAGCTTCTCGTCGACAAACGGTCCCTTTTTGGATGAACGCGACATTGCGGTCCTCAGTTCACCTGATCGTTCTTCAACCGCCGCACCGACCGCCGTCCGAATTCCGCCGCAGCGGAATCGCGCGCGATCGCACAGGCTCGTTACTTCTTGCGCTTCAAAACCAACTGGCCATAGCGGCGACTCTTGCGTCGCCGCAGAATCCGGCGGTTCGAATTCTTCCGCGGGTTGCGCGTGCGTCCGCCCTTGGCCAGCTTGCCCCACTTGCTGCACGGGTGACGCCCGCCGCCGCTGCGGCCTTCGCCGCCGCCCAGCGGATGCGATACCGGATTCTGCGCCGTGCCGCGCACGGTCGGGCGGATGCCCATGTGCCGCTTGCGGCCGGCCTTGCCGATGCTGATGTTCTGATGGTCGATGTTGCCAAGCTGACCGATGGTCGCGCGGCATTCGACGCGCACCTGACGCATTTCCCCCGACGGAAGCACCAGGGTTGCCCAATCCCCTTCGCGGGCCATCAGCCGGGCCGTACTGCCGGCGCTGCGGCACAACTTGCCGCCCTGCCCGATGTTCATCTCGATGTTGTGCACGTCCATGCCGACGGGAATGTTCTTCAGCGGGGCCGCATTGCCGACCTTGGGCTCGACCCCCACGCCACTCTCGACGGTCTCGCCGGCCTTCAGACCCAGCGGCGCCAGAATGTAAGCCTTTTCTCCGTCGGAATATTCAATCAGGGCGATGTGGCAGGTGCGGTTGGGATCGTACTCGATGGCGATGACTTTGGCGGCGACGTGGTCCTTGTTGCGGCGGAAATCGATGAGGCGATACATCTTGCGGGCGCCGCCGCCCTTATGCCGGGTCGTGATGAAGCCGTGGTGATTGCGCCCCGAGTGCTTCCGCAGCCGCTGCATGAGCGACTTCTGCGGCGCGCGGTGCTTGTCCGTCAGCTCGGCAAAATCGCTGACCGAGCCCGCCCGCCGACCGGGAGAAGTTGGTTTGTATTGCTTAATTGCCATTTCGCTTCAGCTCCTGAGCCGCGGCATTAATGCCGGGGCTCCGGGCTAGAACAAATCAATGTGGTCGTCGGCTTTGAGGACCACTACGGCCTTCTTCCATTCGGCTGTCGTACCCGTCTTGTATTTCACGCGCCGCGGCTTGCCCTTGCGGTTCGAGGTGCGCACCGACAACACGTGCACGTTGTAAATCTTCTCGATGGCCTGCTTGATCATGGGCTTGGAGGCTGCCGGATGCACCTCGAACGCGTACGCCCCGCCGCGCGCCGGCTCGTGCCGGGTCTGTTTGTGCGATTGGGTGCTCTGGTGCGTGCCCTTCTCGGTGACCAGCGGTCGCTTGACGATGTGATAAATATCCATCACGCACCTGCCTTCGCCGAAGCCCGCTTGGGCGGCAAGGCCCCAACCAGGTGGTCCCACGCCGGCCGGGTAAAGATCAACTTGCGGCGCCGCAGAATGTCGTAGGCATTCAACTCGTTCACCGCCAGGATATCCGTCTTCGGAATGTTCCGCCCCGAGCGATAGATCACGTTGTTGCGCTCTTCGAGCGCGACCACGGCCCCACGGCTGGCGCCCACGGCCGTAAGCATCGCGGCAAACGGCTTGGTCTTTGGTTCGCTGAAGGACAGGCCGTCGATCACCAGCGCGTCTTGCGATGTGATCTTCGCCAGGATCGCGTTGTCGCGCGCCAAGCGGCGCATCTTCTTGTTCATGCCACGCTCGAAGACCGTCAGCCCCTTCCGGAAAGCCCGTCCGCCGCCGCGTCGTTGGGGCGTGCGAATCTGGCCGACGCGGGCGTTGCCGGTGCCTTTCTGCTTGTAGAGCTTGCGCGTCGAGCCGGCGACCATGCTCTTGTTCTTGGTGGCGGCCGAGCCCTGCCGCGCGTTCGCCTCGTACATCACGATCGCCTGATGCAGCAGCTTGGGACGCACCTCGCCGCCGAGCAGCGCAGCGTCCACCTGTAGCGTGCCGGTCTGCTCGCCTTGCATGTTGTAAACGGGCACGTCCAGCATAGACATCACCTGCCCCCCTGTAGCGTCGCCCCTTGTGGGCGGCGCTCTGGGAGGCCGCGCCGGGGACAAGCCCCGACGCTACACGCACCGAGCGCCTACCCCTTCGTCACCGACTTCTGCACGTAGACCAAACCCCCGTTAGCTCCGGGTACGGCCCCCTTTATAAGCAGGAGGTTGCGTTCCTTATCCACGGCCACCAGCTTCTGATTGCGGGCCGTGGTCCGCACATTCCCCATCCGTCCGGGCATGCGCTTGCCCTTCTTGATCGCTCGCCCCCGGCCGCGCGGCGCGCTGGAGCCGATACCGCCCGGGGAGCGATGCTTGCGCTCGGTGCCGTGGCTGGCCGGCAGGCCGCCAAAGTGATGCCGCCGCATGACGCCCATCGTCCCGCGGCCCTTCGAGGTGGCCGTCACGTCCACGAAGTTAACCGTGCCGCCCTCGAACAAGTCCACCGTCAGCACCTGCCCGGCCGCCACGTCGCTCGGCTCGTCCAGACGCACCTCGCGGGCGAAGCGCTTGGGGCCGGTGCCGGCTTTCGCGGCATGGCCGATCAGCGCCATCGTCGAGCGATGCGGCTTGACGTCGACGTAACCAAGCTGCACGGCGTCGTACCCGTCCTTGTCCTTGGTCTTGACCTGCAGCACGGTGCACGGACCGGCCTGCACGACGGTCACCGGGGTCACCACCCCCTTCTCACCGGGGATGCGCGTCATGCCGATCTTGGTTCCGAGTAGGGCCGGTTTCATTCCGCAACTTCCAGACAGTTCGCCCACCGCCGGCATTGTGGTGCAGGCGTCTCGCCTGCGAGTGGTGCACGCGTCCCGCCTGCATCAAGCAACGCCGTCGCTAGCTTGCATGCCGCGCGATTCGGCTCACGCGGCCAGGTTATGAACAGAGTGAAGAACGCCCGATGCGATATCCGACCCGCCCGGCGTCGCCCGCCGCGCCGCTCGGCGCGGATCAAAAACTTACGTCTTTATCTTGATAAAAACACCGGCTGGAACAATCAGCCGGTTCAAGGCTTCTACCGTGCGCGCCGTCGGCTCCAGGATGTCGATGATGCGCTTATGCGTGCGCATCTCGAACTGCTCGCGCGACTTCTTGTCGATGTGCGGCGACCGCAGCACCGTGTAGCGCTCGATCCGCGTAGGCAGCGGAATCGGTCCACGCACGCGGGCGCTGGTCCGCCGGGCGTGATCGACGATCTCCTTGGCGGAGGCGTCCAGCACGCCGGGATCGTAGGCCTCCATGCGAATGCGAATTCTTTCGTTGCCGGTCACGTCCGCACACTCACCAAAACAGCAAGAAAACGACCACTCCGCCAAAACGGCGGATCGTCAAGCATAAACGAATTCCCAGGCCTGTCAAGCCACCCCGGACTGGAAAAATCAGCCGATTTGGGGACCCGAAGGAACCGGTCAGGCCAAAACCGGCCGGTCCCGCAGGTTGGTAGGGCATCATACGCCTTCGCCGGGATAAAATCCATCATTTCCCAAACTGCCTCGGATAGGCCAAATTCCGCGTATGGGCGGCAACCGCTTGCCCCGCCACTAACAATCCGGTGGCCGGCCTTGGGGAACGCCAGAGGAACCCCGTTTGCCGTTCGGCTGGGTTGCCCGACCTGGCTGCGACGGTTATACGATAGAACAGTCGAACGGAGCTTCTCGATGAACGAATTGCTGAGCTTGGCTGAAATTCATGCGCGGTATCCGTCAGAATGGGTCCTGCTGGTCGATCCGCAGTACGACGAGCGCGAAGAGATCGTAGGCGGGCGCGTTCTGTGGCACAGCAAGGATCGGGACGAGGTGTATCGTAAGGATCTCGAGTTGCAACCCCAGTCCGCCGCTTACCATTACACGGGCGAACTGCCTGACAACTCGGTGGTTGTGCTTTGAGTACACGGTTCAACGCGACCAAGGGACTGATCATTGCCCGCACCCGAGTATTCGGTCCCAAAGGGGTGCGGTCCCTCCGTTTCGCTCTCGACACTGGAGCTACAACCACACTGGTGAATGTAAGCATTCTGATTGCTCTGGGTTACGATCCGGCCGGCGTACTTGAACGCGCGGAAATGACCACGGGCAGCAGTCTTGAGTACGTACCGCGTCTGCCGGTGGCGCGCATTCGCGCTTTGGGGCAGGAGCGCACCAGTTTCACGATTGTCGCGCACACGCTCCCACCCTCGGCACCCATCGATGGCCTGCTCGGTCTGGACTTCTTTCGCGGCCAGCAGCTAGTCATTGACTTTCGAAGCGGACAAATCACGATAAGCTGATCGCTTATTCCGACTCTCTGGAGATCGTTGGGGGCACGATGATCATTCATAGCAAGTCAGGAGTGCAGCCCATGGGCATCGAGAATCCGGATGACTTGGACCGTATCGATCAGGAAATCCGCATCAACGAGCTGAAAGAGCAGGCCAACGAGCTGGTCGGCCGCGAGATGACCCATTGGGAGTCGCCCGACTGCCCGCCGGAAATCGCCGAGCAGTTCTGGAAGAACGTGATCGAGTACGAGAAGGCCCCGCTGACGACCCACTTTGACCAACTCGCCGAGCAGGGCCAGGCGCCGCCAGCGCCGGATGAGCTGACCGATGAGCAGATTTCGGATCGGCTGTGGAAACTGATTCAGAATCTGGCGGCGCGGCGGATTTTCATGGACCGCACGAACCACCTGAGCGACCGCGAGCTGTATGAATACCTCTGGTCGCGCGGTCTGCGCGAGAAGGTGCCGGATATGCATATGGGCTCATCGGGGGCCTGGCACCTGGGGGCTGCTCGACAGCGGCAGCGACGAAGATAACGCGCTGTATCTGAAGTATTACGCCGACGAGGAATACCGGCAGCGGTGGCACCGCGACTATCCCGAGGACGAAATTCCGCCGCACGTGGACCCGCCTTGCGACCGCGACCGCCTGCTGCCGCAGGCGACCTACGAACCGCTGGAGGACTCGGGGCTGCCCGAGTTCGATGAAGGCGAAATCGACGACGAGTTCGGCGAGCAATGAGCGCCGAGCCACTC
>DASXUA010000135.1:0-2172 GCA_036505095.1 Phycisphaerae bacterium | reverse complement strand
GTGATACTGAGCTTGTCGGGCTGCCCGGCGACAAACCCCGGAACCAGCGGAAATGGTCGGAACCTGAATCGGAATCTCAATGCGGGCAACCGTAATGCGAATGCGAGTCTCAATGTGAACGGCAATGGGAACCTGAACGTCAACGCGAATCAAAATGCAGGTAACGCCAACGGCGCCGGCGGGAACGGCAACGTCAACCGCAATGCCAACGTGAACGGGAATGTGCTGTTCGTGGCGCTGCTGGCGGATTGCCGCGTGGTCAGCTTCGCCAATCCGGCCAGCGTCGCGAGTGGAACCGCGCCCACTACGAACATTCTCTCCGGAGCCACGACCCAGCTCGATGATCCGACGGATATCGCGGTGAACGGGGGCGGCGAGCTGATCGTGAACAACTCCGACGCCAACAAGCTGCTGGTTTTCACGAATGCCACCAGCGCGACCGGCAGTGTGGCCCCCGCTCGCAGCGTATCCGGCGCCGCGACGCTACTGGACAATCCACGCTCGATCGCAATCGATCTGACCAACGATGTACTATTCGTCGCTAACGCCGGCGCCAGCAGCAGCATTCTGATCTTCACGGGCGTATCGCAGCCGGCGTTCACCGGCATGGTCGCGCCGGCGCGCCGCATCAACAGCGCAGCCCTGAACGGACCGCTGGGACTCAACCGTGACGCGGCCGGCACGCTCTACGTGGCGAATAACGGCGCGAGCAACGTGCTGGCGTTCGCCGCTGCGGCCACGCTCGACGGCACGGTCGCACCGACACGCACGCTTACCAGCACCGTCTTCGATGACATCTACGATGCCTTCGTCGACACCCAGGACACTCTGTTTGTCGTCGACCGCAGCGACAGCGAGGTTTACGTCTTCACCAATGCCGCCACGCGCGACGGGACGCAAGCGCCGAGTTCCACGTTGAGAATCTCGGGCGCCAGCGCGCTGGCCGCCATCGAAGTGGACGCCGCCGACCACGGCTTCATTGCCGACGAAGTCGCCGACGCGATCTTCATCATCGATAACATCAGCACGCGTAGCGGAACGGTCGCCCCCGACCGCAGCATCTCCGGCCCCGGCACGGGCATCAACGGCCCGGCCGGTCTCTACCTGCTGATGCCCTGACGCGCAGCGCGCCCCGCGCGTTGTGGTGCGGGCCTCCGGCCTGCACCCGGTTGTGGTGTGAGCTTCCAGCTTGCACTCGCGCTCGCAGCCGGTTGTGGTGTGGTCTCCAGTCTGCACCTGCGCCGGGCCGCAAGAATCCGAACCCGCGCCAGCCACTCGGGTCGTGTGAAGCCCACGCCAAAAAAACGAGCGGTTGGACGGTCGGACGATCGGACGGTCTGGAAACTAGTACTTTTCCGATGTGGCCAGGTCGAAGCCCGCGTGCCGCGGATTGAGGCACGCCTTGCGGTACTCGGCCCGGCAGGCGTAGCAGACGGTGACCTTGCCGATCAGCAGATAAAGCAGCAAGTCGATGACGACGGCCGCGGCCAGGATGGCGTAGGCGACGACGAAGTTGTTGGCGAAGAAGTAGATGCTGGCCCCTCCCGCCAGCAGGACAATCGCCAGGCCCAGCCGCTGCGGGAAGTCCTTGCGGATGAATAACTCCCGGCCGCCGCAGATGGCACAGGCGTCTACGATCGATTCTTTGCGAATGGATTCGGTCAAGCGCAAGGCGTGGTCGCGCCCACAGCGCGGGCAGGTGATCGAGTTGCCGGCCGATTCGAGCGGCTCGTATTCGATCAAGGCCACGCAGGCTTCCGTCGGGCAATTGAAACGCACCTGCATTGGGCTTAAGGGTTCCGAGTGTAGCGTCGCCCCTTGTGGGCGGCGCTGCCCGCCGGCGCCGGGCACAAGGCCCAACGCTACAGAATTTCGGCGAGCAGATAAAGCGCGCACAACTCAGAAATGTAGGCGAATACGGAGGCGAAGTACAGGATTCCGGTGGCCGCCTGCGTGGCGCGGCGCTTCACGCAATCCCTTACCATGTAGGCGAAGACCGGCAGGGCGATCAGCCCCACGGCGGCCTGCAGCGCGGCGACGAGCCAGTTGCGCTCCAGAATCGGCAGCAACTGGTGCGCGCCAGCAGTAACGCCGCGCAGCATGCCAGCCAGCACCAGCAGCAACAGGATCCGCAGAGCCACGGCGGCCGAGAGCTGCCGCGAAAGCTGCCGC
>DASXUA010000134.1:0-11454 GCA_036505095.1 Phycisphaerae bacterium | reverse complement strand
TAGTGACGAAGGATCAACGCTGACCGCCCGAGACAAAGAGCGACTCTCCGGTGATCCAGGCCGAATCGGCCGACGCCAGAAAGACCGCGACCGGCGCGATGTCCTGTGGCTGACCGATGCGGCCCAAAGGCGTCTGCGATTCGATCTGTTTGCGAAAATCGCTCTCCGAAATGCCCGCGGCGCGGACGCCTTCCGTTTCGACCATGCCGGGGTTAATCGAATTGACGCGGATTTTGCGCGGGCCCAGCTCCTTGGCGAGTGAGCGCGTCACAGCGTCTACGGAGGCCTTGGTGGCGCCATAGACGGCCGCATTCGGTAGCCCCGCCGTCGCAGCGACAGAGCTGACGTTGATGATACTGCCGCCGGCCGGCATGTGTTTGACCGCCTCCTGCGTGGCCAGAATCAGGCCCAGGACGTTGAGGTCGAACTGCTTGCGGAAGTGCTCGACCGTGATGTTCTCGAGCGCAACGAAGTCGTAGATGCCGGCGTTGTTCACCAGGATATCGATCCGATCGAACAGCTTCCGCACTTCGGCGAAGAGTCGGCGGATGTCGGCCTCCTTGGCGAGGTTGGCCTGGATGGCCACCGCTTTGCCGCCCTTGCGGGTGATTTCGGCAACGACGCGCTCGGCGGCTTCCCGGCTGGCGGCGTAGTTCACGACGACCGCCGCGCCTTCGGCCGCCAGGTGCTGGGCGATCGCCGCCCCGATGCCTTTGGAGGACCCCGTAACGACCGCTACTTTACCTGAAAGTCTTGCCGACATGACGATTGCTCCTTCCTGGCGGCCTCGTCGGCCGCCGGTGCGACTCCCGGCTCAATCCGAGCCGTTCTGTACCGACCGGTAAACATAGGATGCTGGACACCGCGAGTCAAGCGGATATTGTATTGGATGGTATGAAAAGCCGGTTACCGACCAGAACCAGGGGGCGGCCCAGGGCCTTCGATGTCGACCAGGCGCTCGACCAGGCCATGCGCGTCTTCTGGAAGCACGGCTACGAGGGCACGTCCCTGACCGATCTGACGCGGGCCATGGGCATTAACCGCCCTAGCCTTTATGCCGCCTTCGGCAACAAGGAGGCACTGTTCCGCAGGGCCTTGGATCGTTACGCTCAGGGCCCGGCCGAATACATTCGCGCAGCGCTCAACGAGCCCAGCGCGCGCGGCGTCTTCGAACGCCTGCTGAGCAGCGCGGTCAGTTTGCTCACCGATCCGCGGCATCCACCGGGATGCCTCATGGTGCAGGGTGCCCTTTCGTGTGCCGCGGACGCCGATCCCGTCCGTTGCGAGTTGGCTGCCCGCCGCACGGCGGGCGAGGTCGCGATTCGGCAGCGCTTCGAGAAGGCCCGCGCCAACGGCGATTTGCCGCCCGACGTCACCCCGGCCGATCTGGCGCGCTACGTCACCACGATCATGCATGGCATGGCGGTTCGGGCGGCGGGTGGTGCCAGCCGACGAGAATTGAGCACCATCGCGCAGGTCGCGCTGCGCGCCTGGCCTACCTCAACCATTCGAGGCCAGCCGGGACCATAATCCAATGACACGTCGCGTTCAGGGCCAGTGCTACGATGGACAAGCGCCCTCTGCTTGAATAGGCTGCTTACGCGCGTGGAGGCTCTATGCAAGGCGATCCCTCATCGAGCCTGTTAAATCCGACCCGTCGGGAATTTCTTTGGAGTTCGGGAGGCACTGCGGCCGCTGCAGCTACTGCGGCGTGTGCGTCGGCGCACGCGAATAGCCCTGCGGGGCAAAGCGGTTCGCCCGCGGCGATTGCGGAGGGTCCGAACATGGAGGGCGCGGTCCCGATCACCCTGCGGATTAATGGCAAGGATCGGCAGCTTCGCGTCGATCCGCGGACGACGCTGCTCGATTGTTTGCGCGAAACGCTCGCGCTCACCGGAACAAAGAAGGGCTGCGACCACGGGCAATGCGGCGCCTGTACGGTGCATGTGAATGGGCGGCGCGTGAATTCATGCCTGAGCCTGGCCTTGCTGCACGATGGTGAAGACATCACCACCATTGAGGGACTCGGCACGCCCGACGCCTTGCATCCCATGCAGGCGGCGTTTCTCGTCTGCGACGGGTACCAGTGCGGATATTGCACGTCCGGCCAGATTATGTCGGCGGTTGCGTTGCTCAAGGAACCGTGCGGTCCAGACGACGCGGCCGTGAAGGAATTGATGAGCGGCAACATCTGCCGCTGCGGCGCCTATCCCAATATCGTGGCCGCGATCCAACACGTTCGCAAAGCGAGCTAGCCGCGAGCAGGAGCCGTCGCCATGAAAACTTTTGAATTCATTCGGCCCGCAGATCAAGACGCGGCGGTTGCGGCCGCCGCGCAGGCGAAAACCGCGCAGCAGGGCGCGGATGTGCGGTTCATCGCGGGCGGAACGACGCTGCTCGATCTGATGAAGCTCAACGTCGAGACCCCCGCGCGGTTGCTCGACATCAATCGCCTGCCACTCGACAAGATCGAAGCAACGACTGAGGGCGGACTGAAGATTGGCGCCACGGTTCGAAATTCCGATCTCGCTCACCATCCGACGGTGCAACGCAATTATGCCGTGCTGTCGCAGGCCATTCTCGCCGGCGCGTCGGTACAGCTTCGCAACATGGCGACGACGGCCGGCAACCTGCTCCAGCGAACGCGGTGCGTGTACTTCCGCGACACCGCCATGCCCTGCAATAAGCGCGAACCCGGAACCGGCTGTCCGGCCATCACCGGCAGCAACCGCACGCTTGCCATCCTCGGCACCAGCGAACATTGCATCGCGACCAATCCGTCTGACATGTGCGTGGCGCTGGCGGCGTTGGAAGCGACGATCCATGTGCAGGGACCGAAGAGTTCACGCGCGATCTCCATCGGCGACTTTCACCTGCTGCCCAGCAACACGCCGCACCGCGAAACCGTGCTCGAGCCGGGCGACCTCATCACGCACGTCACGCTTCCGCCGCCCGTCGCAGGGAGCAAGCAACTCTATCTGAAGCTGCGCGATAGAGCGTCGTACGAGTTCGCCCTGGCGTCGGCCGCGGTCGTGATCACGATCGCGGGCCGGACTGTAACTCTGGCGCGCGTCGCGCTGGGCGGCGTGGGCACCAAGCCCTGGCGATCCCCCGAGGCCGAGGCCGCGCTCGCCGGTCAGCCGGCCGATGCGGCCCACTTTCGCAAAGCGGCGGAAGCGGCAATGCGTGACGCGAAGCCCCAGAGCGAGAATGGGTTCAAGATCGAGTTGGCCAGGCGCTGCCTCACGCACGCCCTGCAAATGGCGGCGACAGGTTGATTCCACCGACGGAGCATGACCGGCGTCACGCTCCTCGGCCTGTTCCTGACGCCGGTGTCCTACGTGTCAATCAGGTGGGTGGTGAAGGCTAACTAACGACGGTCACAAACTCGGCCCGGACTTGCGGGCAACAAACCAGGAGAGCGGCGGATTTACATCAGCATCCCAACCCATTGGCCGCACTTGAACTGGTTCCGTCAGGTCTGCGCCCGGATCGCCGCGCTGGCCAACCCGTGACGATGTACGCTGCGCTCTGGCTCACCAACCTCACAACACAACTTCGGCTCCGGGGAAAGGGGGCATTCTGCGCTCAGCCGATGCACCTGCGGCACAACACGCCGCCGCCTGCCGGGGCACATGCGTACAAGCCTCCAACGGGCAGTCATGAACAATCCGGGCTAGGCGGGGACAAAGTTGCCGTGGGTGCCGGCCGGCACGCGGCGCGGCAGCTTCAGCACCGCGGCGGGTTCGCCTGCGATTGTCGGGGCGTCGAGGATCAACAGTTCGCTGGTATCGCTCGCGGCGCGATAGACCAGGGCGATGATGTAGCCATCGCCTTCCGGTGCGGAGGCACAGCGCGGCACGACGACCGGCTCGCTCGCCGCATCGCCGGGCCCTAGCATTCGCACGGCGCGCTTGCCGGTCTTGAAGTCAATGTGGGCGATGGCGTCGTGCATCAGCGGGTACTTGCTGTCGATATTCGCCATATACCAGCCGTGGCGATAGGGCAGGCCGGCGAAGCGGTCATCGAGGCGCGGCATCTCCGCATTGAGATCGTCGATTCTCTCGCGCTTCGCCCGGTTGGTGTTGCCGACAAGGTCGATCGTCCAGCGCGTCAGCCTGCCTTCGACGTCCTGGGCCGGTGACCCGTCGGCGCTGGGGAAGGATGGCGGGTGGGGAAATTCCGTCACCTCGCAATGAACCCGCTCGCCGTCTTCCCAGGCGTTCATCGAGTGCAGGAAAAATTGGGGCTCGATTTCGAACCAGCGGATAGAATCGACACGGTCGCTGCGTTTCATCACTCCGATGAAGCCGCCTTTGGTGGCTTCCCAGGTCATCGGCGGCAGGCCCTTCGTCGCGCGCTGGCGATCGCCGGTGAGCGGCATGACCGGAAACAGCACGTAGTTCCGCGTCACGAGAAAATCGTGGATCATGGACGCGTAAGGCGCGGCGAAACGGTCGCGGCGCGTCACCTTTCCAGTTTTGTCAGTGACGCCATAGTCGATCAGGTTGCTGAACGGCTCGGGGCCAGCCCAATAGGCAAACCAGACCATCTCGCCCGTCTCGGGGTCTATCTTCGGGTGCGCGGTGCGCTTGCCGCCCGTGTTCATGAAAGCGCCGCGCTCAAGGCCTTGCGGATCGAGCTCGAACGGCTCGCTGTGCTCAAACAGCGCCAGCAGCTTGCCGGCGTGGTGGACAATGTGGATGTTCGCAGGGAGCGGATCCAGGTCGGCGACGGAAGGATCGATCGCTTCGCCCCAGCCGCCCCACAACAGACGTCCTGCCTTGTTCTCCGCATGCCATTTCGGCGTGCGAAGATAGCGGTTGCGATAGCGGGCGCGGCCCCCATAGGCGCGGCCCCCATTCTTGTTCGGCTCCAGGAAGAAGGCGTGGATCATGCCGTCTCCGAGGAACGGGAAGTACGGGCCCTCCGGGTCGAACTGCGGATTGGGTCCGTTGCGGTAATACGCGCCGGCCAGCGCGTCCGGAATCCGGCCCACGACCTCCAGCTCGAAGTCGTCCTCGCTGCGCACCGGCGTGAGCACGCCAGCAGGGTGCGGATGGACGGTCTGGGTATCGGCCACGGCGGGCTCCTAATTCTTCACTGTGTAAATCCTAGCGAAAAATCTAAACCGCGCTCGTGCAGCTCACGCGCAAGGTCGCCGCCGGGACGAAGCTTGACTTGCGCCGCGGCTACGATATACAAGGCGGTGAATTGCCTCATCGAGGCCATCATGACTGACTTGCTGCTCCCCGCCGCCGTCCAACTGCCTCCGCCCGTTGCTCCACCCGCCAAGCCCAAACTCTTCGATCAACTTCGCCACGCCGTGCGAGCGATGCACTATAGCCTAAAGACCGAAGAGGCCTACGTCCACTGGGCGCGGCGCTACATGTTTCACAACAAGCGCCATCCCGTTCAAGCTCCCCGAGCCGCCGCGGCAGGTGAGCTTGGTCGTTAGGCGGCGGAGAGCGCACGGGCGGCGAAGGTTAACGGCGGTCACAAACTCGGCCCGACTTGCGGGCCACAAACCAGGAGATTCGCCATGAAGATTGTGGTGATCGGCGGCAGCGGGCTCATCGGAAAAAAGCTCGTGAACAACCTTCATCAGCGTGGCCATGAGGTCGTGGCTGCGTCACCCTCTTCGGGCGTCAACACCCTCACTGGCGAGGGATTGGCTGAAGCGCTGGCAGGCGCTCAGGCTGTCGTCGACGTGGCGAACTCGCCTTCGTTCGAAGACAAGGCAGTTTTGGAGTTCTTCGAGAGGTCGGGGCGTAACCTCCTTGCCGCGGAAGCGGCCGCTGGCGTGGGGCATCATGTTGCGCTGTCGGTTGTCGGCACCGATCGCCTTCTGGCGAGTGGTTACTTCCGCGCGAAGATGGCCCAGGAAAACCTGATCAAGGCCTCCAAGATCCCCTACACGATCGTCCGCGCAACGCAGTTCTTCGAGTTCGTCGGCAGCATCGCCCAATCGGCCACCGACGGGCAAACAGTGCGGTTGCCACCGGCCCTGATGCAACCCATTGTGTCCGATGACGTCGCTGCCGAACTGGCCGACGTCGCAGTGGCGGAACCGTTGAACGGCACGGTCGAGCTGGCGGGGCCCGAACCGATCCGCATGGACGAACTCGTCCGACGATTCCTGAGCGCAAACCGAGACGCACGGAAGGTGACCACCGACGTCCACGCAGGCTACTTCGGCACAGCGGTGAACGATCAAAGCCTCACTCCCGGCGACCACCCGCGCCTCGGCCCGACGCGCTTCCAGGACTGGCTCAGCCGCTCCGTAGCTCAGGGGTAAGCCCCTCAGGCAGGATGAATATGAAGATTACAGAAGAGAATCGGGCCCGCCGAACCAGGCGCTGCATCTGATCGGGGAGCCATCAATCGCTACGCAACGCGATCTTAAGGAGAGAACCCATGGCCGTACTCGCATCCGAAACCGCCAGCGCCACTGCTGGCCGCGAAGGGAAAGCCACCAGTCCGGACGGCAAGATCAACCTCAATCTTTCCCCGCCCGGGTCGAACGGCCCCGGCACCAACCCGGAGCAGTTGTTCGGGGCCGGCTACTCGGCCTGCTTCGGCGGCGCGATCAAGGCGGCGGCGGGCCTCGTGAAGATCCCCCTGAAGCCCAGTGACATCAAAGTGACCGCGACCGTGAACCTCAACAAGGACGACAGCGGGTTCTTCCTCGATGTGACGCTGAGCGCCGAGTTGAACGGCGTCGCCCAGGCGCAGGCCGAAGCGCTCGTCGCCAAAGCGCACACCATCTGCCCCTACTCCAAGGCGACGCGCGGCAACATCGAGGTGAAGCTGCGGGCGAACGGCAAGACGCTGCAACAGGCGGCGTAAGTCATTTTGCTGTCGCCGTTTTGTCTTCGTGCATGAATTCGTCGCAAGACGGCCGCAGCGGTAGGCTGATTCCGGCAAAGGAGCGAACTATGCCGACAATACAGGAAGTCCCGACTACCTCACCGATTGGTCGCAGCACGCCGCGCGTGGATGGGCCGCTCAAAGTGAGCGGGCTGGCGCAGTACACGTCCGACTTCCACTTTCCCGGGATGCTGTATGCCGTCCCGGTCGAGGCGACCATCGCCAACGGCCGCGTGGTCAAGCTCGACACGGCCGCGGCCGAGAAAATGCCCGGCGTGCGGGCGATTTTTCATCGCGAGAACATCGGAAGAATCTTCCGCTCGACCCGGGGACCGGGATTCGAAGGCATTTCTGAGGAGCGGCGCCCGCCGTTCGAGGACGACATCGTTCGCTATTACGGACAATACGTCGCGCTCGCTGTGGCGGACACCTTCGAGACGGCCAAAGCCGCCGCCGATGCGGTTCGGGTGACGTACGACAAGCAGACTCCGAACCTCAATACCGATCTCAAAGCGGAAGATGAGCCCCAGGAGATTGCCACTACCTTCCGCCCGCTGCACCGCTTGCAAAGCCAGCGCGGCGACGCCGACGCCGCTTTCGAAAGCGCGCCGGTCAAGCTCGATCAAACCTATGTCACGCCGGCCGAGACGCACAACCCGATCGAGCTGCACGCTACCACCGCAATCTGGGATGGATCGACACTGACGCTGTACGACTCATCGCAGGGGGTGTTCAACTATCAAAGCGTGCTCGCGCAGATGTTCGGCTTGCCGAAGGAGAACGTCCGCATCATCACCAAATTCGTCGGATCCGGCTTCGGCAGCAAGCTTTTTCCATGGACGCATTGCTCGCTTGCCGCGGCGGCGGCGCGGCAACTGAGTAAGCCGGTCAAGCTCGTGATCAGCCGCAAGATGATGTTTCAGACGGTCGGTCATCGCCCGCGCACGCAGCAGCGCGTCCGGCTGGGCGCCAATACCGACGGCAAGCTCGTCTCGCTCCAGCACGACTACGCGTACGACACATCAATCCTCGATAACCACCACGAAGACTGCGGCGAAGCGACGCCGTTCCAATACAGCGTGCCCAACCTTCGCGTGGCGTTCGGGCGCGCCAGGCGCAACATCGGCTCGACGGCCGACATGCGCGGCCCCGGCGCGGTACCCGGGCTCTATGCAACCGAATCGGCGCTGAACGAGCTGGCCGATCTGCTCAAGATCGATCCCGTTCAGCTCCGCATACTCAACGAGCCGAAAATCGACGAGTCGTTGGGCATTCCGTTTTCGTCGCGGCATTTGCTGGAGTGCTTCCAGCTCGGCGCGGAGAAGTTCGGCTGGTCGAAACGCACGCCCGAGGTCGGCTCGCTGAAGCGCGACGACTTGACGCTGGGCTGGGGAATGGCAAGCTGCGCGTGGCTCGCCGAACGCTTCCCGGCCGAGGCAAGCCTCCAACTGCGCGACGATGGCACGGCGCGCGTCGCGTGCGGCACGCAGGACATCGGCACGGGCACCTACACCAACCTCGCGCAGCTCGCCGCGCACAAGACCGGTGTGCCGCTTGAGAAGGTCGAAGTGGCCCTCGGCGATACTTCTCTTCCGGCCGGCCCGCTCTCAGGCGGTTCGATGGTGACCGGCTCAGTAGTCCCGGCCGTCTTCGCAGCGGCGGACAACGCGATCGCCTCGCTGCTGACCGTCGCAACGACAACGCCGGGATCGCCATTCGAGAAGCGCAAGCCCGACGATTTGGCATTCGAAGGCGGCCGGGTCTTTGTGAAGGCTGACGGTACCGCCAAGGGTGTGCCGTTCGCGGATTTACTCCGGCGCGCCAACTTGCGCCTGGTCAGCGGCAGCGGCAAGTCCGAAGCGACATTCGGTAATCCAAAGCCGAAGTTCTCGACGCACTCCTTCGGCTGTCACTTCGTCGAGGTCACATGGCAGCCCCAGATCGCCCGGTTGCGTGTCAGCCGCGTTGTGACGGTCATCGATGCAAGCCGCATCCTCAACCCGCTCGCCGGCCGGAACCAGATCGAGGGCGCGGTCGTGATGGGCATCGGCATGGCGCTGTTCGAGCACACCTCGTACGATCCGCAGAACGGCGCGCCGCTCAACAGCAATCTGGCCGACTACATCGTCGCGGTAAATGCCGACGTGCCGCCGATCGAAGTGCATTTCCTCGACTATCCGGATAAAGAAATCAATGAACTTGGCGCACGCGGGATCGGCGAGATCGGCCTGGCAGGAATTGCCGCGGCCATCACGGCGGCGGTGCACCACGCAACCGGCGTGCGCGTGCGCGAACTGCCGGTGAAGATCGAGAATTTGTTGGTGTGAGGCGTTCCGGTCAATCACCAAAATCTCGACTTCCCTCCGTGCAGCCATCGCAATCCTGGATGCAGACTGCCGGTTGTCCGGCCGGCGCGCTCAGTAGGGCGCGACGACCCGCACGACGCGGCACATGGGAGTTTTGGTATCATGATTACGATTCGTCGCAGCGGTGAACGCGGTCATTTCGATCACGGCTGGCTCGACACCTATCACACCTTTTCGTTTGCGGATTACCACGATCCGCGTTTCATGGGTTTCAGAGCACTGCGGGTCATCAACGAAGACCGCGTCGCTGGGGGTCAGGGCTTCGGGCGACATCCGCACCGCGACATGGAGATTCTGACCTACGTACTCTCCGGCGAATTGGAGCATCGCGATAGCCTCGGCCATGGCGCGGTGATCCGCCCCGGAGAGGTGCAGTACATGGCCGCGGGCACCGGAGTTGAACACAGCGAGTCCAATCCTTCAAAGACTGATCCGGTTCATTTGATGCAGATCTGGATTCTGCCCGACCGCAAGGGTGTTCCACCGCGCTACGAACAACGACCCTTTCCGTCACTTTCCAAGACCGGCGAATTGATCTTGCTGGCGTCGCCCGACGGCCGCGATGGCTCGATCCGCATCAACCAGGATGCGCTGTTGTTGGCCGCCACGTTTCGTCCTGCCCAGCAGACGAAGCACGCGCTCGCCGAGGGGCGCGGCGCTTGGCTGCAGGTGCTTCGTGGGCGTGTAAAACTGAATGATCAGCAGCTCGCCGCCAGCGACGGCGCGGCGATTCAGGGCGAAACAGGTTTTACGATTGTCGCGGACGGCGCTGCCGAGATCATGCTGTTCGATCTGGCGTAATATTCACACGCATGACGGCCATTTCCTCAACTTTGGCCGAACCGGCTCCGCAGTGCCCGCGCTGCGCCTACAACCTGACCGGGATCAGCGAACCACGCTGTCCGGAATGCGGACGGACGCTGACTCCGGCCGAGCAGGCCGATCCCAATTTGCTACGGCCTGCGCCGGCCTGGGAACGCCGCGGGCGCATTAACTCTGTCTATGCATTCGCGGCCACGATTTTCGCGGTGACTTTCAGGCCGCGGCGCTTCTTGCGATCCATTCGAGATGAGGATTGGCTTGGCGCCGCCATTTTCGCTGCATTACTGCCGGTAGCGGCTTTCGTTCTCAGCATCCTGCTGAGCCTCATTACCGCCAAGACGCTGGCGCTGGTTGGTGCATGGCTAGGCGCGCGCAAATTGGCGGGCTGGAGTGATTTCCTGATCTGGCGCCAGGGCTGGGACGGCGCCCTCCGCACCTGCATTCGACTGGCGATCCAGAGCACGGCCTTCATGGCCGTCGGACTTGCGGTCTGGCTGCCGACTCTGATCGCGTTGGACCTGCGCTTCTGGCGCGAGCGCGCCCCCTTCAGAATTCTCGGCAAGGCCCTGCTCTACTCGATGACGTGGTGGATGTGGTGCGCGGTCGTGATGGCCAGCGTCGCACGTCTGCTGGGGATCATCGACTACGCCTGGATTTGGGGGTTCCTCGCCGGTGGAAGCAGTCTCGGCGCGTGGCCGCTGGTGTGCTGGCTGGCGGCGGCCCTCACGACGCTGCAATTCATCGCGTTAATCTGGTTCACTCGCGCGCCTACGTGCCGTTTCCGGGACCTGGGCACGACGGCCGTTCGCCGCGCTGGGCGCTGGCTCACGGCGCGGCTGGCTGGCGGGGCTGTACCTGCTGCTGCTGGATCGGCACGTGCATCTAAGGTTTCATCTGCAATTCGTCCTGGAGGAGCTGCGCGAATTGCTCTCGTGGACGAATCGTTGAGGAATGAGGGATGCGTGAGCGCCTGATAGCCTGGGTTCTGCGAGGCGGCGCGTGGGCGTGCGTGCTGCTGGTCATCGGGCGCATCGCCTGGCAGCCGCGGCGCGTCTGGATCACTGGACGCATTCTGCAATTGAATGTACGTACGGATCACAGGCGCGCAGCCCGCGCGCTGTTGCGCGAGACGGGATTGGATCAGCATTTCGACCCCGGTCGAGACGACCTTTGGCCGTCCATGGTCCAGAGTCCGACAGTAGTTCCCACGTTTGTCGGGCTCGTGGACCAGACGCGCGGCCCGAATGACCCGCCGCAAGAACGATTCGTTCGGGTCGAGCCGGATGGCCAGATGTCTCTGCCACCACTCGAAAACCCGACCGAGATGCCGCTGTTCGATGCGGTCTCAGTTCCCGAGTGTCTGGATCTTCATGATCACAATGGGCGTCAACTACCT
>DASXUA010000133.1:0-8891 GCA_036505095.1 Phycisphaerae bacterium | reverse complement strand
GATCGTGTTGGCCGGCGACCTGTGCGTGCGCGTGAGCGGCCGCATCGAGCGACAGGCGCTGGCGGACGTGCTGGCGGTGTTGGACGAGCGGTCGCGTAGCGCCCAGGCCCGCCCTGAACCGGAGTCCGTGGCATGCTGAAGATGCCGAGTCTGGGCGAGTTGGATCGCGGGCTCAGCGTGCGCATCCACCAATAACGATTAACGGCGGGTGCCGGCGATGGCGGCGGCGGGGGCGGTCTGCGCCGGGGCGGCGGTGGCTTCGGCGGGGGCGGGCATGAGCGGGACGTCGCGGGTGGAGCCGTTCACGTCGGCCAGCCGGGCCGGAGACAGCCCGGCTCGGAGAGTTGGACGGGCGGAGAGCATGCGGTTGATGCCGTCCAGTGCGGCGACTTTGTAGCACTCGGCCAGAGTCGGATAGTTGAACACCGTGTTGACGAAATAGTCGATGTCGGCGGCGCAGGCCATGATGGCCTGGCCGATGTGCACCAATTCCGTCGCGCCTTCGCCGATGATGTGCACGGCCAGCAGCTTGCGCGTCTGCTGATGGAACAGCAGCTTGAGCATGCCGCTCTCGTCGCCCACGAGCTGCCCGCGCGCGATCTCGCGATAGCGGGCGATGCCGACCTCGTAGGGCACGAGATTCTTGGTGAGTTCCTGCTCGTTCGGGCCGACCATCGAAACTTCGGGGATGGTGTAGATGCCGTACGGCAGCAATTTGCGATCGGAGACCACGTCGCCGCCGAACGCGTTGAACGAAGCCAATCGCCCCTGTTCCATGCTGGTCGATGCCAGCGACGGGAATCCGATCACGTCGCCGGCCGCGAAGATGTGCGGCACGTCGGTACGATAGTGGTCATCGACCTTGAGTCGCCCGCGATCATCGGCCGATAATCCGGCCGCCGCGAGGTTGAGCCGGGCCGTGTTGCCCTGGCGTCCAACCGCGTAGAGCAGCGTCTCGGCGTGCAACTTCTTACCGCTGGCCAGCACGGCCTCGACGTGCTCATTCGCGCGCCTGATGGCGTCGACCGTCTCGCCCAGCCGCAAGCGCACGCCCATCAGACGCATCTGATACTGCAGGGCTTCGGAGATTTCGGCATCGACGAACTCCAGCAGCCGCGGGCGGCCGTCGACCAGCGTGACGCGCACGCCCAGCGCCGCCAGCATGCAGGCGTACTCGGTGCCGACCACACCGCCGCCGACGATCAGCATGGAGCGCGGCAGCCGCTCCATGTGAATGAGTCCATCCGAATCGATGATGCGTTCGCCGTCAAAGGGCACGTCGGCGGGCCGGGCGGGGACGGTGCCCGTGGCGATCACGATGAAGTCGGCCGTGATGCGATCCTCGCCGTCGGCGGCCGCGATCGCCAGCGTGTGCGGATCCACAAAAGAGGCCGGACCGTAAAGGCAGGTGACATTGTTGCGCTGCAGTTGCGCGCGGATCACGTCGGTCTCGATGCGGACGACGTGTTCGACGCGGAAAATGAGGTCGGCCATCGAGACGTCGCGTTTCACCTGGTAGCTGACGCCGTAGACGCTGCGCATGCGGAAGCCGGTGAGGTGCAGCACGGCCTCGCGGATGGCCTTGGACGGGATAGTGCCGGTGTGCGTGCAGACGCCGCCGATGCAGGCGCGGGCCTCGATGATGGCCACCCGCTTGCTCAGCTTCGCCGCGCCGATGGCGGCCTTCTGTCCGGCCGGACCGCTGCCGATCACTGCAAGATCGAAGTGCGCGCGCATCGTGCCTCCTCGTTTGTTTCGTTCGAGCGGCTCGGCAGGAGCCTCGCCCTCCCTGCTTCGCTCGAGTGGCTCGGCAGGAGCTTCGCCCTCCCTGAGCCTCGCCCTCCGTAGCCGGCGGCATTATAACGCGGCGACCGCGCGTTCAGCGAGCCGCCGGCGCCGCCCTGGGCTCGCCAGCGGGTGGCGCGGAACGCGGAACCGTGGGCGCCGCGCTGCGGGCCGGATCGACCACGCGGCAGCGATCGCGCCCGGCGCGCTTGGCGGCGTACAACTGCTCGTCGGCGCAGCGGATGAGATCGTCGAGCGGGTGCCGGCGAGTGGGCCGTGCACACGCCGCTCCGCCGACGCTCACCGTGACCCCCTGCGCGCCCGATTCCCAGCGCACGCGCAGGGCGGCCACCGCGCTGCGCAGGCGCTCGGCCAGCACAGCGGCCTGTCCGACACTCGTTTCCGGCGCGATCACGACGAACTCCTCCCCGCCGTAGCGGGCGACGAAATCCACGCGCCGCGCGCAAGTCGAAAGCGTGCGGGCCACCTCCTGCAGGACCACGTCGCCGGCCGAGTGCCCGTGCGCGTCGTTGAAAAGCTTGAAGTGATCCACATCCACCATCAAGAGCGCCAGCGGGCGCGCGGCGCGCATGGCGCGCTCCTTCTCGATCAGCCAGCGCTCGTCGAACGCGGCGCGATTCGGAATGCCGGTGAGCTTGTCGAGCAGCACTTTCGACTTCAGTTCGTTGTTCGTCTCATGGATCTGCTGATTCTCCAGGTGTGTGGCCAGACTCAGTTCAGTCATGCGATCCTGGGCCTCGGCCAGGATATCCGCGTGCGGCTTGACTTCGTCGGTCGGGATCGAAAGGATCGCGCCACACGCGCGCCAGTCGGAAGTGATGCGACTGACAAGTTCCTCCGGGGTCAGGCCGGGGGCGAAGAGCGGCGTGACGGCGGCGGCCACGTCGGCGGACTGGGACGCCGTGCGTTCGCCGCTGGCGCAAATGAAACCGGCGATCCGATCGGCCGCGTGCAGGATGCGCGTCAGGGGGACAGGCGCCTTCTTCGGCGGAATAGACTTTACACTGCGCGTGCCCGCCTTCATCGCCGAAAAAGGTGCCTGTCCCCCTTCGCAGAAGCGCTCGACCGCGTCGCACAGTTCGGCCGGCAACTTCCAGTCGCGCAGCAACGCCGCCCCGAGCGCCACGTGCGTGGTCCCCAGTGCTTCGCGCTCGACGTCGAGCAGGTCACGTCCGGTCCGCTGCCCGACCTGCAGGATCGTCAGGTAGACCGTCGGTACGCCACAAGCCATCACCAGTTGCCCGATGTGCGCGACGATCCCGGCCATGAAGGCCTCCTCGGGATCGTAGTCGGAAAGCTGCGCGATGGCGCGCGCCGCCACCCCGCACGCCAGGGAGCGCGACCAGAAGCGATCGAAGTCGAAACCCCGGCACGCCGCCCGCCGCTCGGTGGAGAGCAGCGAGAACGACAGCGCCATCAGCTTGATGCCGCGCAGCCCGACCAGCGGAACCGCCTGATAGAGGGACGATACCGGCCGGCGCAATCCGACTGCGGATGAATTGACAAACTTGAGCACTCGGACCGAAAGGGCTGGGTCGCTGCCGATCGTGCGGGCCAGCTCGTTGAATGTGACGTTTTCCTTGCGGACCAGCTCCAGCACGCGCAGCGCAATGCTGGGCGGTGTCGGTAGGCGGTTCAGCGACTTGAGCTGGTCCAGGAGTTGCTGGGACGAATGGATGATCGCCAACTCGGGTACGCACTCGGGCGGTGGGCTGGTCAAGGCCGCGGGATGCTGCGCCAGAAAATCCGCGAGTTGGTCGATCAAGGTCGCCAGCGGCGCGGCGCCAGCGAGCGCGAGCGCTTCCACCATGTGCGCGAAAGCGCGCAACTGTTGAATCTGCAGCAGCGTGTCGACCTGCGCTGCGCGCAGCATGCGCAGCTCGACCGCAATCTCGCCGAATTTTCGGGCGCTGCGGCTCTGCTGATTGAGAATGTCGTCGATCTGGGTACCGCTGAGCAAACCCTGACTGACAGCGATGAAGCCGATCGGATCGCCGCCGCGCTGGCAGAATTCGGCCAGCCGCGCGGCCTGCCCGGCCGTCAGTACCCCGCGCGTCACCAGGTGGTCCAGAAAAATGTTCTTCATCGAGGTCTCACGCCAGTTGCGGCCGGTACACTGAGTATCGGCGTTCAGCGGCGCTACGGTTAGTGCGGAGGGCGCGCCGAAACATCATCAATATGGCTGGCAAGCGCTACGCCCGTGCTGCCGAGTCCGACAAAATCTCGATGCGGGTTCTGGGGTCGATAACCAGCGAAGTGACCTCGCCGTCAGCGCGCCGCAGGATCAGGCGGTTGAGCCAGAGCTTGTCGTTCTTGCCGTGGGCATACCAGCTTCCGGTCGGCTGGTCCTGGTGGGCGACGACCGTGCCGGTAACCGGGGCGTGCCAGTCGCCAGCGCGGCGCGCGATGGTCTGCGTCACGCGCACGCGCGTACCGGGTGTAAGATGTATGGGTTGCACGCGATGGTCTCAAACTGAAGGCCGTCGTCGGTTAGCGCGATCGCGCCGATCGCGTTGATCCCCCTGGACTCGCCGCCTCGGGCAAAGCCCGATGTCGCGAAGCGACTTTTGCCGCAGAGCGGCAAGCGGCGTGTCCAGGGTCCCGCGGCGTTCGATGCGATCATGGTAGGGATTCGCGCGCCGGCCGGCAACGCACGACTCGCGGGAAGGGATTCCCGCGATAGTGGGTGCGAGAAGGTCCGCCGCGGCCGATCTCCGCTGCGCTGCGAGATTCTCGCACCAGCAGGCCTTTGGCTTGCCCGTGCCGCGCCGGCCAGAACCCGATCAGCCGGCGCACGTTGATGCATATGGCACACGCAAAGTTACCAAGGCCCGCGAAATTGTTCGCCGGATTGCTCGCCAGCAATGACGATCGTCTGTCGGCTGCGATCGCGCGGCTAGCGACCGAGTTCGGCTCGATTGATCTGCGCAGCGACATCTGGGACTTCACGGCCACGGATTATTACCGCGATGAATTAGGCGACCACATCCGCCGGCAGTTTGTGAGCTTCGCGAACCTGATCGCGAGTGATTGTTTGCCGGACATCAAACGGCGGACGAATGAGTTGGAGCGCGAGGCTCCGGGCGCGGTGGCTCGCCGGGAGGCTCGCCCTCCCGCGCGCGTCAGAACCCCGGACGCAAGTCCGGGGCCTTCGGGGGCCGTTCATCTCGCCGCTGGCGAGTCGCCGTGGCGACTTGAACGCCCGTTGGCGGGCGAGACCCTTGACCTCGGGGGCCCAAACCCCTCGGTAAAGGGGCGGCCGCCCGCCCCCCAAGCTCCGCGCGTGGTGAACATCGACCCCGGATACTTGACACTCTCCAAAGTAGTGCTGGCCACCACGAAGGATTACTCGCATCGGCTCTACCTGCGCGACGGCATCTACGCCGAGGTCACGCTGCACTATGAAGCCGGCGCTTGGCGCCCGTGGCCGTGGACCTATCGCGATTACGCTTCGGGCCAATACTTGGACTTCTTCGAACGCGTCCGCGAGTCGCTCAAACAGCAACTGCACCGAACCCGATGATATATGCGTGTTGAGCGAATCAAATCCCCGCCAGGCCCCGGGCACCGTTTGCCGAGGGTCTGTGGTTGTCGTAAAATTCTGAGTGCGGAGAGTCAACTATGGCGATGCGACCGCGCTGACCGCGGGGGCTTAACTCGCGAGGAGCTGAAGAGCTAGAGAAATGGAAAGTCTACTCTGCCCAGCGTGTGGAGTCGGAACGAATTCCTCGGGCCAGTCATTCTCCAGCTATCAGGCCGTGGCCTTGCATGTAGCGGGCAAAATCATGGGCCGGCAGGACAGGGACCACCGCATCTGGGTGAAAAACGGAGCCGCCGGGCTCGATCTTTCCCGTTGGAGTCGGGTGCCGTCCACCTTCAGCAACATGAATGAGTTAGCGGAGTTGATTTACCCGACGATCGAGTCAGCGCTTGATGAGGCATATGAAGCGAGAAGGGCAGCCGAGACTGATACAATCAGCGCACCCAAGCCTGTGGCCGTACCGGGCAGCCGCGTCGCTGACCTCGCTCGGGAATTGAATCGAATCCTTGATGCCGTCGATCGGGAGGGGAGGCAGCAAAACGAAAGCGTAGTTGATCGGATTAGGCGATTGGGTCGGGATAATAAGATCCCGCGACAGGTGGCGGCATTGATGTGTGCCATCAGAGAATATCGCAATGTCGGCGAACACGAGGGTGGGGTATTTTCTGACGCGGACGTTAACGCAGTCCGAGGCGCTTGGAACGTCGTGCACGAGTAGGCGGCCGCTGAAGGAATTACGCACGAAGCGTTTGACGAAAGTTGACGCGCGTTGACAGAAACGCTCACAAGGCAGGCGCTCAGAGAAACGAAGCGTGACGTGCGCCGCTACAAGTCGGTATGGGAGTCGCGGACGAGAGAGTCGGTTGCGGCGGATGAAGATGCAGCGGAACACGCCGGCCCCGAGCTATGCGCCGCCGGGCTCCGCGGGGGATGGCGTATGATTGGATGGGCCAGGCGACCTGGGCCAGAGTCAGCAGGGAGACAGAGCCATGATGACGCTGACGATCGAGGTGGACCGCCAAACCGAGCAGGGGCTGCGTCGGCTCAGCGCGCAGGACGGCGGTGACATGACCCACTGCGCCGCGCGCCTACTGGCGCACGCCGTGCGCGCGGCCCGCCCGCGCCCGGTGTTTGATCCCACGGCGATCCAGGCAGCGAATGCGGCCTTTGTCGCCGAAGATCAGGCGCTCGCGGAATCGGCGCGCGTGGAACGGGCTGATCTTCTGACCGAGGAAGACGCCGCATGAAGCGCGGCGAGGTCTGGATGGTTGATTTCGGGACTCCGTCCGGGCCGGAGCGGGCCCGCCAGCGCCCCGCCATCGTGCTTCAAGATGATGCGCTGACCGCCGCCCTCACCACCGTGATCGTGCTGCCGCTCACCACCAACCTGAAACGTCTGGCGCTGCCGACAACGGTGCTCGTTCGCGCGGGCGAAGCCGGATTGCCGCGGGACTCAGTAGTGCTGTGCCATCAAGTGCAGGTCCGCGGGAAGGCGCGGCTGCTCAGCCGGATTGGCGAGCTCGCGCCAGATCGGCTGGCTGAGGTCCAGGATCGATTGCTCGATACGCTCGGACTGTAAGGGGAGATTCTGTGCGTCGGTACCAATCGGCTAGCGGATAAAGAGTCCGCCGCGGCGGATGAAGGTGTAGCGAACCACACCGGCCCGAGTCATGCGCCGACGGGCGCAAGCGCCAGGACCAGGGTGAACGGGATGCCACAACACACCCAGCAGATGGCCGAGGCGCTGGGCGCGGAGGTTGTGGGGCGAGTTCCCGAAACCGGCGGGGGAGCGTTCGGAGCAGCACACCTAATGCGAGCTGTGGCCGAGTTACAGGGGCGCTTGCGCCCGGGCCGGGGGATTCGCCCTGGGCGCGTCAAACGCCGCCTGGGTGCTGCGTCCGAAGATCCCCATGAGCACGGGCACCAAGCGCAAACTCCAGGTCTTGGCGAAACGGGCCAGCACGACCGAGCGAAAGCTTACGCCCATGCAGGTGGCGGCCCAGTTGCTGGAGCAGTCGGTCGCCGATTGCTGCGAGCAGTGATTACGCTCGCTGATGCTCCCGGTTCAGAACCGCGACCGTCAGAGAGCGTCATCCGTCCGCGGCACGCCCACATCCAAGACGCTCGCTTTACGAGGCTGTCGAAATACCTCGTCGGAAGTATTTCGACAGACCGCGAGTGCCGTGTTGTCGTCGCCAATCCCTTAGGTCTAGCGACCACCAATGGCAACTTCGCGGGTCGGACGGCAGTAATCCGACAGCCTCGTAAGCGAGCGTTGAGCATGCGTGCTGGCGGTGGACCCCTGAGAATAGCGAGCGCTCACGTGCCCGGCAGCTTATGAACCTCTATCGTTTGATAGTTCGTGGACGCTGCAACCAACCCATTATCGAGCACCGTGAACTGCTGAATCGGCGTGCCGCTATGTGCGATGCGGCGCGGGCGCGCGGGATCGGACACATCATAAACGAGCAAGCCGAATGCGCTGCTTGCCTCGTAGATGCGATCACCTTTCCAGATCAATTGCGGCAAATCTCGGCCTGCAAGTAATTCGATGATCGACGCCGGGCGCTGACCGAGCAATCGCCAATGGCCCTCGGGTGTCAACTCATACAACCACAGTCCCCAGCGCGACGCCAGCGCCAGCTTGCCCTGATGAAACTCGGCCATCCACTCTACATCTGGACTCGCCATACGCGACAGAACAGTCGACGGAGTCGGATACGGATCCGAGGTCAACAAGAGCTTCGGCGCCGACGGGTCGGAAATGTCGATGCGTTGAAGAATACTGCCACCCATGCCGGCGATCGTGACCCGCTGCCAAATGCTGAGGACGTACCCATCAAGGGACATCTCCGGCGACCAGACAGAAAAGATCGGTGGCGAAAGTTGAAGCGAGCCGGTGGCCCGCGGCTGACTGTCATCGAGCGAGAAAATATCTAGCGTAAGGGCAACTGGGCGGCTGACGGCCCCGCGCTCGAACCGCGCAGCGATGCGAACAAGGCGATCATCCGTTGCCACCCAGCGCGCGGGTGGAACATCACTGAGCAGCAGCCGTGTCTTTCCGGCATCTTTTCCAACCAGCGGCAGACGCACCAGCTTGCATGTCTTATCTTTCGGGTCATTGGTCGACAAAATGTCGAGACCACCTTCGTACGGTTTCACCGACAAGATCGTCAATTCCCCGTCGAGCGTGCTCCATCCGCGACGCGGCGCCTCGATCGGTTTACCGTCGCTTCCGAACGCAGCGACTGTCAGGCCACGGCTAAACCAGCAGAGTGAGTTCTGAACGCTCCACAGGACGCCCCCGCCAGAGACCGGATAGGTCCCAGGGACTCGGAAGGTCACAACTGTGTTGTTGCCCAGCGTGCGCGTGATCGATGCGGTGGCCGCCAGTAAGACGGCCGCCCCGCCCCAGGCGAGTGGCTTGAGCGACACCGGCGCGCGCTCCGGTCGGCGCCCGGCCACTACGGCACCGAAAAGTAGCGGAACCGCGCCCGCCGCCGCGACCGCGCCGCCCAGAAGAGATTCCCAACCGCGTTGCGGG
>DASXUA010000132.1:0-5818 GCA_036505095.1 Phycisphaerae bacterium | reverse complement strand
GAATTTTCTCGACAACGGCTATGATCTGAAATCCGTCATCCGGACGATCTGTAACTCGCGAACCTACCAGCTCGAAAGCAAAGGCGGGCGGCGGGGTAAGGCGCCGGATGACCAGCCGCTCTTTGAGAAAATGCCGCTGCGCCGCATGACAGCCGAGCAGACGTACGACTCGATCCTGCTGACCTGCGGAAGGCTAGGCGATGAAAAAGGCCGGCAGAAGCCGGCCATCGAGTCGCGCTATCCCGCGCCGCCCGAGAGTTTCCTCGCGACCTTCGGCAGCCATGACCGGCAGACGATCCACGAGCGCGACGCCGACATGACCATCCCGCAAGCGCTCGAACTACTGAACGGACGCTTCGTCAATCAGGCCATCACCGTGGATGCGAACCATCCGGTGCGCGCCTGGGTGAAAGCCGGCGACGCGCCAACCGTCGTGGCCCGCAAATTGTTCATGCAGACGCTCACGCGTGAGCCGACCGAGGCGGAAATGGCGGCGGTTCTGGAACACGTCGGCCATCTGCAGGGCGACCCCGCCTGGGCGGCTTGGGCCGACATCCATTGGGCCCTGGTCAACACGCGCGAGTTCGCCTTCATTCGCTAATCAGAACCCGCCACGCCAGTGGGGGTCTGCATATCGCGCGATTCATAATCGCCTCGCCGCCCAGTTGTATTCAGCGCGGCGGCGCTACGGGAGCGCTGGCTGCGCGGACGCCTGCTGTTCGTCGAGCTTGACTTGCCATTCCGTCGCCTCGCCGTCATAGCCTTCCTTTGTCCGGCTCGGCCGCGTGCCAGGCGTCGTAGAGTTCCACCAAGCCGGTCAACGCGTAGGTGCGATCGACGCGGGTGTTTGGGTTACCAGTCAAGTCCGATGGTGTGCAGGCCCTCGCGCAGACGCTGAAGATCCCAGACCTCGATGAGGCGATCGACGGTCGCGGCGGCCAGCCAGCGATCGTCCTGGCTAAAACTCAAGGTCAACAGCGCGTATTGATCGGGGTTCGGCAGCGTGGCCAGAACTTCGCCGGTGGCCAGTTCGATAAGTTGAATCGTGTACATCGAGTGTGCGAGTGCAACCATCGTGCCGTCGTTCGAGAAAGCTGCCGCTCCGGCCACACTTTCTGGGTGCAACCGTTGTATTCGGCGACTCACCTTCCAGCTACCGACCTCGCACAATAGAAACTCAGGACGATTGGACACGAGAAGCCAGCGCCCGTCCGGACTGAAAAACCCTCTCACGTGGTCACCGTGGAATTCCCGCATCATCTCGCCGGAGTCCGTGTCCCACAGGTGCGCGCCGCTGCCCTTCCAGTTGTTCACAAAGATCCAACGCCCGTTCGGGCTGACGGTCGGCATCCTCATACCCGAGAAACCGAGCAGCCTGCGACGCTCTCGCCTGGTGTCGAGATCGAAGAAGACCAGTTCCTTGGGAAGGGCCACTATGGCGGTGCGCTTCGTGGGATTCAAGCAGCACCCCTGGATGCCCTCCTGCGGCCAGAGCAACTCCGATTCCCTGAGCTGCACCGTCCCGCCATCGTCGAAGAGCGACCATCGAACCAGGCCATTCCTGGTGGCTCCGAGGACCGTATGTTTGTCGGAGAGTATCTCGGCCCAGACCGCCGGTTGTTCACTCAGCGACGCCAGATGCTCGCCGGTCTCGACATCCCAAAGCCATACACCGTTCGTGGCCGCCGATACCAGCCGTCCACCGTCCGGCGCGAACTGCACGACGCCGGCCCAAGGTGTGAAAGGAGACGGCGCCCACAGGCGGCGCAATTCGCGCGCCGGTTCGAAGCGCCAGATGGCGAACTTATTCTGCTCGCCACGGCAGGCGAATAGGTCTGCGAAACCCTGCACGAACCAGCCTTGCAGTGAACCGAGGACCTCGCGCTGAGTGCGCAGATCCCAGAATCGCGACGTGTAGTCCCAGCTCCGTGAGGCCAGCAGCCCGGCCTGCGGGTGGAAGTAGACGAACGTCACCGCGCCCTGGTGCCCAGCCAACTCACAACGCAATTCACTGGTCTGGGCATCCCACACATAGATTCGCCCGTTGTTGATGTCACCCGCAGCAAGCAGTCGGCCATCGTGGCTCCAGTCGAGGTGAAGCGGCGCCGCCGGCATGTCGAATTTGAAAACGAACTGATCATTCACAATATCCCACACTCGGACATAGGGGGGCTCCAATGCGGATGCGGCCATCAATTCGCCCGATGGGTGAGTCTGCAACTTGTTCAGTTCCGGCCCGAAAGAAAGCGCCTTGAATTCGTCGCCGGACGGCAGGCGATAGAAGTGAACCAGTTGATCTGGCTCGCTTAGCGCCAGCCATTCGGTAGCGGGACTGAACGCAAACCCCGGGTCAACAGAACCTGTGTCCCGGGAAAGCAGGAGTGCGCTGGATTGCAAATCCCAGACATCTACGATGAAGTGGGTGTGCTTGATCGTATACTTCGCCACGAGATATCGACCGTCTGGACTGAATTGCAGATAGAGGTAGGTATGGTCTTTGCCTTCCAACCGGTGCAGCAGGCGCCCATCCTCAATGGCGACGACATGAATTTCATCTTCCGGCGACAAATAGGCGAACCGGTCAAGATTTGTGAGGCCGTGCGCACTTGCGTTCGGTACGTCGTGAAACGTCTTGACCGGGACGATGTCCGCCAAGGTCATGCATGCAATCGCCTCGTCTCTTAACTCGGGGCTGGGCCGGATAGCCGCCGCCTGGCGGATAGCCTCGAGGCTCTCGAAGCGGCGACCGGGCCGCATACTGGAGCTGCCAGCACGGGCCTGCGCCAGCAGCGAGTCCCACAGTCGACGGGTAGCGTGTTGGGTCTTGTCGCTGGCGAGGCGGCGGGCCCGCTCGGCCGTTCCGTAGAGCCACCAGGCGACGGCCGATGACACCACCAGCATGAGGAGAAACATCGCCGTTACCGCTACAGGAACCCGGTTCCGCCGTACGAACTTGCGCAGCTTGTATCCCGCGCTCGGCGGAGTTGCCAGAACCGGCTGGTGGTCCAGATAGCGCCCGACGTCGTCCGCCAGCGCACTGGCCGTCGCGTAGCGCCGCCGACGGTCCTTTTCCAGGCACTTCATCACGATCCAGTCGAGATCACCACGCAGCGCGCGCCTCAGCAAGGGTGGCTCGGTTCGCCGACATCGCGCAATCTCGATGACCGACGACCCCGGTTCAGACCGTCCCGGCGCGCCGGGATGAGCGCGCGACTGGAGGTAGGTTGCGTCCGCAGCTCGTAGAGCGCTCTCCGCCGCGGCGGATTGCGGTTCTGAAATGCCGCGCGCTTGCGGTGCGACCTCCGACAGTCGGCTGACACGCGTCGACGGTCTGGGTGGTTCTTCCTCGCGAATGATCCGCTGGATCTCGGCGAGCGGCGCCGCGCGCAATCGCCGTCCGTCGAAGGGGGTGCCGCCGGTGAGCAGCTCGAACAGCAGCACGCCCAGCGCATACACGTCGCTGCGCGTGTCGATGTCCACACCGCTCACTTCGGCCTGCTCGGGGCTCATATACTCGGGGGTCCCGATAAGCTGCTGCAGTTCCGTGAAGAGCGTTTTGTCCGTCAAGCGCAACCCCCCTGTAGTCCCCCCTTCAAGGGGGGACGCGAGGGGGGTGGTGGCCTTGGCGATGCCGAAGTCGATGATTTTGGGCAGCGGCGCTCCGTCGGCGATCGTGACCAGCACATTGGTAGGCTTGATGTCACGATGAATGATGCCTTTCTGGTGGGCATGTTGCACGGCATTGCAGATGTCGCGAAACAAATCCAGCCGTTGCCGCAGCGAGAGCCGCTCGCCATCGCAGTACGCCGTCACCGGCTCGCCGCGCACCAGCTCCATGACGAAATAGGGCCGGCCGCTCTCCGTCGCCCCCGCATCGAGCACGCGCGCGATATTCGGATGGTCCATCAGCGCCAGCGCCTGACGCTCGGCCTCGAAACGCGCGATCACCTGCCGCGTGTCCATGCCCAGCTTGATGATCTTCAGCGCGATGCGCCGGACCACGGGCTCGATCTGCTCGGCCATGAAGACCGTTCCAAACCCGCCTTCGCCGATTTTCTGCAGCAGCTTGTAGCGGCCGATGCGATCGCCGACGGACTCGCCGAGCGCTGCAGCCGTTCCGGGCGCCCACCCGCTGTTCCCGGTTCCCGGTTCCCGGTTACCTGCGCTGACGGTAGGAGCGCTCATGAACGCGCTGTCTTCGAGCGTCGCGAGCAGCGCTAGCGCTTCGCGCGCCACGGCCGGGTCGGAGGCGTGCTCCCCAACGAACAGCGCGCGACGGTCGACGGGCAGTGCCGCGGCCTGCGTCAGCAGCTCTTTCACTCGTTCGCGTGCGGCGTCATTCATCGGATGCCTCCTCGCCGCAGCGATCCTGGAGGTAGCGCAGCAGCCAGGCGCGGGCGTAGCGCCACTCGCGATCCACAGTGCTGGGGGAGATGTTCAGGGCCGCGGCCGTCTCATCGATCGATAATCCGGCATAGAAGCGCAGTTGCGTCACGCTGGCGCAGCGGGCGTCGTGGGCGTGCAGGGCCTCGATGGCGGCGTCGACGTCGGCCGCGTACGCGACGGACTGCTCATCGCCAAGATCGGCCACGCTGGCGATGGCGCGCTGCCATCCGCCGCCACGTTTCTTCGCACCGATACGGCGTGCGTGCTCGATCAGAATGCGCCGCATGGCTTCGGCCGCGGCCGCAAAAAAGTGCGCGCGGCTGTCCCAGGGCATATCCTGCGCCTCGACCAGACGCACGTAAGCTTCATGCACCAATGCAGTTGCCTGAAGCGTGTGGTTGGAACGCTCAGCGCGCATCTGCTGCTCGGCCAGGTCATGCAGTGAGCGATACACCAGCGGCAGCAGCTCGCGGGCCGCCTGCGGCCGGCCGGCCGCGGCCGCGGTCATCAGGCGTGTGACCTTGGCGGCGGACGCCTCGGGCACCGCTGCAGGTCCTTCCGTTGGGTCTGGCCACCGATTCATGTAACTCCAATTATGCGCAAATCGGGGGGATTCGACACCAATATTCGCCCAAGAATCGCCATTCGCAAAAAAGTGACGCCCCAAATCCACGGTTGACGCATGATTCCCCAAGGGTGAACGCCACCAGGACAGGTTCGTTCAACGGAGGCCGAAAATGCCCATCGACAGGCAACTGGCGACTCTGATGCCGCTGGCGTGTGCTTTGTGCTGCGTAACGTCAGCCGCGGGCGGGCCGGTGCTCGGCGATTGGGATCAGGATGCCGACATCGATTTGGCCGACTTTGCCCAACTGGCGAACTGCTTCTTCTCGGCCAATCAGCCCAACCCGGCCGCCTGCGCGATCTTCAACTTCTCGCCACTGGAGACCATCAGCCTCTCGGATTACCGCCTGTTCCTGTGCGGCTTTCATGGGCCGGGCGTGCCAGTGGATGCGGTGACGGTCAATCCGCCGCAATCACCCACGCCCGTCCTCGATGTGCTGCTGACGGGTACGACGGCCGGCGCGGTGCAGGTGCAGGTCACCGGTGGATTGCAAACTATGACCGTGCCCGCCGGCAGCGGCTGCAACTACTCGGTCGCTGTGCAGGTGCAGCCCAACTCGGTGACTCAGCTTTTCGTCACCGGCATCTATGGCACGGGCATCCCCAGCGCGCCAACCGTCGTCAGCGTTGTGCACGACATGCAGCCGCCGACTCTGTTCATCGACTTTCCGGCCGATGGCGCCCAGATCACCACGCCGACGATCGACGTGGCTGGGCGCGTCAGTGATATGCTGAGCGGATTTGCGGGCCTGGCGGTGACGGTGAACGACGTGCCGGCCCAGGTCAACATCGGCGTCGGCACCAACGG
>DASXUA010000131.1:0-12419 GCA_036505095.1 Phycisphaerae bacterium | reverse complement strand
ACTTTTGATTATTACCTGAAGGCGGAGGGCCTGAAGTGAACGAGTCGACAGAAAGCTTCCGGCGCGTGCAGTATGACCTCCGGCCCGCGAAACAGATTGAGCGCCGGATGATTGTCGACGCGCTCCAGCTGTTGGCAATGGAGGGGTTCTCAATACGGGATTACCAATACACAGGAATGGGGTCTATCTACTTCGTCGACTTCGTGCTATTTCACAGATTGCTTGGTATGGAGCGAATGGTGAGCGTTGAACAGTCGCCAATCCAAGGGCGCGTCGCCTTCAACAAACCCTTTCGTGTTGTCGCTGTGGAGATGTGCCCGGTCGGCGACTACATACCTAGGCTCTCGCGAGACCTTCGGCACCTCTTGTGGCTTGATTATGACAGCGTGCTTTCGACCGAACACTTAGAAGACGTGTCCCTGGCCGGAACTTACTTAACGCCAGGGTCAATCCTTCTGGTAACCGTTGATTCAGAGCCGCCGGTACGGGTTGAGGCGGCAGGCAGTCCCGAGAGGTGGCGCGAGTACTTCATGGAGGTGGGCAAGAACTACGTTGATCCAGCTTGGGAGAGTGGGCTGTTTGCGCAATCGAAACTACCTTTTGTGAATGCGCTAATTCTTGAGAACGCGCTGCGGGCGGGTTTGAGCGGCAGGCGCGATGTGGAATTCCTACCACTCTTCAACTTTATCTATGCCGACGGTCACCGGATGGTGACTATTGGCGGCATGGTTGTATCAGATGTAGAGAAAAGGCGCGTGTTAGCCAGCCGCTTACCACAAGCGTTCTACTACCGCCGACGGCTCGAGGAGCCGGCCTATGAGATCCACGTGCCAAAAGTCACTCGCAAGGAGCGTTTTCTTCTTGACTCGGCTATGCCGTGCGACGAGGGCTGGAAGCCAGACAGCCTTGATTTACCAGCGGAAGACATTGACGCCTACCGCCAGATTTATCGGTTCTTTCCAGCCTACGGTGAACTGTTAGTGTGAGAAAGCCGGATCGGATGAACTTAACGGGCGGGCGGCCGGCAATGGGCTGGACTATGAACAGGGCCCTGCTTCGGTCACGCGAAGCGCCCCGCGCTGACCCGCTGGCTGCGAGCAGCACGCTGGCATCGAGGAAGAGCGTCACGCTAATTCGTGTCGCATCCGCTTCGTCTTCGGCAATCCAAGCGTTCAACTGCTCGGGGGTGAACTTCCGCGGCGCGGGCAGACAGCCGGATTGCGCATGCAGGCGAGCGGCGAGGAACATCAGCAACTCCTGCTTTCTGGGCTGCCGGCAATGCGTCGGCGGCAGCTTCGATTTCAGCGACCGCGCTCATGCCGAGAGTATACCCGCGCGGCGCCGCAACGAGCACTGTCGCCGGCTAGCCAGCGTTTTTGTCGAATACGGCTGCGGGGTCCTGTCCGGTACCGGTAAGTCATCCAGGGGGACAACTTGAACACGGTCGCCGAGCGCGAGGGCTCGCCCCGATAAAACTAATCAGTCGATCCTGCTTTAGATCATTCTGGCGTCTGCAACAAACAAAGACGCCGCCTGTGCGGCGGCGTCGTTTGTGTTAGTGATCCCTGAAAGTAGTGTCCGCGGTTCGTCCCGTCATATCGGCCGGTCCGCAGGCAACAGCGCTTGAAAGCAGCGGCCCGACCCGCACGGGCACAGGTCGTCGCGCCCGAGCTTCTCGACGAACTCCTTGTCGCCGAGTTGCGTCGGCACGCCGCGCGGCTCGCGCCGGACCTGTGTCTCGGACGGGAACCCGCGACATCGCTTGGGCGTGCCCTCAAAAGTGAGGCTGGTCCGCCCAGCCTTCGGAACTATTCGTGCACCTGGCACACCTCCTTTGCTCGCTGCCCGTCAAGCCATGGAGGGAGCCATGATGAAAGTCTACGCCGGCGAAACGACTGGTCAACAACTACAGCCGCCGCATGCGAGCGTGTGCGACTCGCATAAAGACACAAGCGCAGAGCGCGAACACCATGCCAAGGCCGCAAGGCGCTGTGCCGCCGCCGCGCGTTGGGGTCCGTACCGCCGAATTAGCATTCGTCATCGGAGTCGGACCAGGCCGGCCGTTCATGTTCGCCACCGGCGTATTTGCATTGGGTGGCGTGCTGCTGTTCATGTTTGCAGGCGGCGGCGGCGGGCCACCGGGCGGAGGCGTGTCGGCGGCATTGCCGTACCTGCCCATGTCGGCGCGGCCGCCGTTGGGGGCCGGCTCATCGGCAAACGGTGACGCGGGGTCGCCGGCGTCGATGCACGGCGAGCCGGGCGCGAGGTGCAGGTCTCGGCCGGCCTCGTTCACAAACAGCGGATCGGCCGAGATGTTGCCCGTTCCGGCGATCGCTTCCTGCGAGTCGGTGTACGTGACCGTCAGGCGCGACGTATCGACAACGACGAAATCGTCACCGCCGTTGTTCCAGAAGATGCTGTTGGTCACGGTCGCGGTGGACATACCTTCAACCTGCACACCGCCGCCCGTAGAGTTCCCGCAAAGATTGCCGACGGCCGTGACATGGCTGATGGTCACCTGCGATCCTACGCCTTCTCCGCCGTCGACGTAGATCGCGGGGGAAGGCTGGCATCCCGCTTGCGATATATTGTCGTAAAGCAGTTCGTGATGGATATCGGCGCGGGCGCCCTCGTCGACGAATTCCGCTCCGAACGAGAAATTCCCATAGACCTCGTTGAACGAAATCTCGGCGAAATTCCCGGTGTTGAAGACGACCAGAGCGGCGCCCCAGCCGTAACCTAGAGCGCGACCCACTTCGTTGCGACGAATGATGTTCTGGGTGATGCGCGCATCCGCGACGCCAATGTACAAGCCGCCGCCATGGTCGCCGACCGCGACGTTATCCTCGATCGTGTTGCCTTGGATCAGCGCCACTTGGACGTTGACAACGGAGAGGCCGGCGCCGCGGCCGGCGTAATTGCCGCGCACGACGTTGTTCGTGATGGTCGCCGTGCCCCCGTTCGTCACGTATACGCCGCCGCCGAAGAAGTAATCGAACGGCGGGGCGCCGCTGCGAATGTCGTTGCCCTCGATGACGTTGTTCGAGATGGTCGGCGATGCGTCGCGGCTGTAGATCCCGCCGCCGTGATAGCCATCTGGAAGCTGCTCGGTGCTGCCGGTGCCGCCGGTGATGCGGAAACCATCAACGGTAGCATCAGCCGCGATGATATTAATGACGGCGTTACCGCCGGCGCCCATCAGCGTCGTGGTGTTCGCGGCCACGTCCCGGACAAAGGCGCTGGAGTATCCGCCCTCCAGGACGATAGCCTTGCCGTCGATGCGCAGGTTCTCGGTGTATGTTCCGGCGGCGACCCGGATCGTGTCGCCCGCGGCGGCGGCATTAATGGCCGCTTGAACCGTGCGGAACGGGCTCTGCTGTGTGCCCAGCTCGGTCCCCAAGTTACGTGCGTCAACGAAAAACTCGGCGGCCGGCGCCGCCGCGACGGTCGCCAGCATTAGTGTGCCCGCCAGACTCCGCCAACAAGAACGTTTCATGAGCAGTCTCCTACGGCGATTCCTCGCCGGTAAACGCAGTAAGACAGCATTCCCTGGGTCCCAAGCGACATGGAACGAAAACATATCACGCCGAAAACTCGCAAGAATCGGAAATACTGAAAACTGGCAGAGGATGGGATACCTGTCCAGCGACGGGCCGTTGGGCCACGAAGCCCCCGTCCACAGCCTTCATCGTCCCCTGCAACCTCGATGAAAGCCCGCATGGTGTTCGGCGCCCGCTCAGATTACCCGCCCAGCACGGGCTCCGCAAGCCGAATCGCCCCTGTCCAGAATAAGTGTCGCAAGCGGCTTGTTAGCCCGCCCGCGATCCGTCGGATGGATTGAGTTGCTTGTAGAAGATCACCGCATCATGCGGGGTCCTTCCGTCCGAATCGAGCGCAAAACAGGGGATTGTCCCGGCGTGTGTCCATCCGAGCTGCCGGTACAAGTGCTCGGCCGCGGCGCCGCGCTTGGCGTCCAGAGTCAGGAGGCTGTAGCCCGCGCCCCGTGCGGCCTCCTCAATGGCTTGCATCAACTGCGTGCCCAGGCCCGTGCGGCGGCTCCGCCGATGGACCAGCAACTTCGCAATCTCCGCGCGATGCGGCTGGTTCGGTGCCCAGGCCGGGTGGAGTTGGACGGTACCCACGATCCCTTTGACATCGCGAGCTACGAGGAAGATTGCACCTGAGTGGGACGCCGAAAGGGTCTTGCGCCACCATTCTTCAGCTTGGTCGAGCGTGAGCGGCGCAAGAAAACTCACGGCCGCTCCCGACTCGACCGCGTCGACCAGCAGCGCAGCAACAGCTCGCAGATCGGAGTCACTCACAGGTGAAGTCAGTCGCTCGATAACGTGTGTTCTGTCGGGCATGACGGCTCACGCACATGTTCTTGAACTGACACCAGACGGATTGTAGTCGACCGGCGCGCCCATCGCGGCGCCAGACGTGCGGCTCGCAGCTTTCAAGCACCGATCGGTGTGAGCGTTGACGCGCGTTGCGGGTGACGGTGTCGGGTGATTCGCGCCGTGCGCCACACTGCGGCCGGCGTGGGCGAGGAGTGACAATCGAGGGGGAAATCTGTAAAAGCGCGGCTCGACTCTTGCGGAATTACGTTTATCCCACTAGGATGCCGCATTCGAGACCGCTCATCCGTGAGAACGTCGGTCTCTCGTGGAAGGCGAACGGGTCAAGACCGCGATAAAGGGGACCGGTTGTGCGTAATCCATCTGGCACTTCGCGGCGGGGGGCCCATGCGACTTCGGCGAGTGCAGCGACGATGTCGAATCCCGCGACGAGCTGGCATTTACGGCTCGTTCGGCCGTTGATCCACAACTGCTCAAACTTCACGACCTTGTGGTGATCGCTCGCACACCGCTGTTTTGAGATTCCGGCGGCGGATCATTCCGCACGATTCGGCCGCAATCCCAATCGCCGCCGCGCGCGTAGCGCGGCCGCTGGTGCTGTTCACACTTTTGTCGTGAGCTCAGGAGAGATGAAAGATGTTTCATCGTGCCCGCATCTCAGGAATCGTGAGTATTGGGGACATGCTGGCGACGGCGTGTGGGTTGCTGGCGGTCGTGGCAGCGGCCACACCCGCGCAAGGGCAATGCAGCCCCCAGGAACTGGCCCGGCTCGTCGCCTCCGACGGCGCGGTGGACGACCTCTACGGCTACACGGTCGCGCTCTCGGGCGACACGGCCGTGGTCGGGGCGCCTCGGGACGACCATGAAGGCGGGGAGAACGCCGGCTCGGCGTACATCTATGTGCGCTCCGACGGCATCTGGTCCGAGCAGGCCAAGCTGACCGCGCCGGACGCGGCGCCGGACGACCTCTTCGGGTTCGCGGTCGCAATCGACGGCGATACAGCCGTGATGGGAGCGGTCAGCGACGATAACGCCGGCGGCAATTCTGCCGGCTCGGCATATGTCTTTGTGCGAACCGGCGTAACTTGGACGCATCAGGCCACGCTGATCACCTCCGGGCCGTCCGCCAGTTTCTCGCTGGGCAATAGCGTAGCGCTTTCGGGTGATACGGCCGTCATCGGGGCGAGCAACATTCATTCGGTCTTCGTCTTCGTCCGCTCCGGCACCGTCTGGACCCAACAGGCCAGTTTGACCGCTTCTGACGGGGGGCCGGGCAACGATTTCGGCGATACCGTGGCGGTGTCGGGCGACACGACGGTGGTCGGTGCGGGCCTTGCCAGCCAGGAAGGCGCGCCGAACATTGGCAAGGCCTACATCTTCAGCCGCAGCGGCGAAACATGGACCGAGCAGGTCATCCTCGCTGCGTCCGACGCGGAGGCAGGCGACCAGTTCGGTCACTCGGTCGCGGTATCCGGCGACACGGCCGTGATCGGGGCGCCCTACAAAGACAGCCCGGGCGCATTCGCATCCGGCTCGGCCTACGTATTCGTCCGCTCCGGAGGTCTATGGTCGCAGCAGGCGAAGCTCACCGCCTGCGATGCAGCGGCAACTGACCTGTTCGGCGCCTCGGTTGCGACATCCGGCGACACGGCGGTCGTTGGGGCGTCCTCCGACGATAACGCGGGCGGCACCGCCGCTGGTTCGGCGTATGTCTTCGTCCGCGGCGGCACCGCGTGGACTCAGCAGGGCAAGATGATCGCCTCCGACGCGGCCCCGGACGTATACTTCGGCCAGTCGATTGCCGTCTCGGGTGACACAGCGGCGATCGGAGCACTCGGTGACATCGCGAGCGGAACTGCCATCGGCGCGGCCTATGTCTTTGAGGTCTCCACCCTCCCTGGTTGCCCGGTCGCTATCACAGCCTCCGACGCGGCCGCGGGTGACGAGTTCGGCATGTCGGTCGCGATCTCGGGCGACACGGCGGTGGTCGGAGCGCGGCGAGACGACAATGCCAGCGGCGTTGACGCCGGCTCCGCATACGTCTATGTCCGCTCCGGTCCCCCCGGAAACGAAGTGTGGGCGGAGCAGGCCAAGCTGATCGGCGCGAACTTGTACGAGTTGGCGGGCAGCGAGACCGGTATCTCAGTGGCGATCTCGGGCGACACAGCGCTGGTCGGGTCCTGGCTGTGGCCCAACGTGACTGCCACGGGTGCGGCCTACGTCTTCGTGAGGTCCGGCCCTCCCGGCGGCGAGGTCTGGACTCAGCAGGCCGTGCTGAACAACCCTCAATTCGGTGCTTATCAATATTATGGCTATGCAGTTGCGCTGGAGGGCGACACGGCCCTGATCGGCTCCCTGGCCACTCCCGGCGGTTACGGGGGGTCGGCCTACTTCGCCGCACGCACCGGCTCCCCTGGTGGCGAAACGTGGAACCAGCAACAGGTGCATCCGTCCGACGGCGTGGCGGGTGACCAGTTCGGCAACTCGGTAGCAATGTCGCCCTCGCAAGACACGGCCGTGGTCGGGGCCTGGCTGGACGACAACGATGGCGGAGTTGACGCGGGCTCGGCCTACATCTTCGTCGAATCGGGTAATTCCTGGATCGAGTATGCCAAGCTGACCGCCTCCGACGGCGCGGCAGACGACCGATTTGGCGTGAAGGTCGCGATCTCGGGCGACACGGTCGTGGTCGGCGCGTATCAGGACGACGACGCAGGAAGTCAGTCAGGCTCGGCCTATGTGTTCACTCGCAGCGGCACACCCGGTAGCGAAGTGTGGATCGAGCAGGCCAAGCTGACCGCCTCCGACGCGGCGGCGGGTGACCAGTTCGGCGCCAGCCTGGCGCTCGCGGGCGACACGGCCGTGGTCGGCGCGTACGCGGCCGACAACGCCGGCGGGGTTGACGCTGGCTCGGCGTACGTCTTTACCCGAAGCGGCGCGACGTGGACCCAGCAGTACAAGCTGACCGCCCCCGCCGCCGGCGCCGACGACTGGTTCGGCGCCGCGATTGCGCTCTCGGGCAAGACGCCCGTGATCGGCGCGCGGCAGGACGACCACGCGGGCGGGATCAACGCCGGCTCGGCGTACGTCTTCGATATCAGTACGTGCCCGCTGCCGGGCGACTGCGACCTCGACGGCCAGGTGAATCTCGAGGACTACGCCGGCTTTCCAGCGTGCATGTCCGGCCCCACGTCGCCATTCAGCGCTGGCTGCGAATGTTACCACTTGGACGGCGATGCCGATGTGGACCTGGAGGATCTCGCTTTGTTGCAACGCGCCTTCGCGCCCGCCCCCTGATCGGCGTTGACCTTTCGACGGCGCAAGAGCGCTGCGCGACTGGACTGTGGTCGGGCGGGCATGTGTCGGGCATCACTGGCGCGACGACGTCGACGCTCCCCAGCGCGAGCGTCTCGGCCGCCGATGCCGCTCGAATTCGGCGGTCACGTTCGCTTTCGCCCGCTTCCGGCCGCTTGAATCGTTTTTTTCTATTTCGCTATTTGCGACTTGCGGTTGTCGGCGGAGCGTGTACAATGCCGCCGGTTGGATCTGACGACCGGGTCTAAAGGTCGCGGCTTCCTGAAAGGCCCCGCCCCCTTCTGCTTCTTTCGCTGCTCCTACCACCGGGCCGATGTCGGCCTCTTTCAAATTGACCCTGAAAGTAAACCGCGGGTCGAATCGCCCCTGAACAGGAGACACGTACATGGGCACAAAGTTATATGTTGGAAATCTTGGCTACTCGGTCACCGATGCGGACCTGCAGACGTTGTTCACGCCGCACGGAATTGTGGCATCGGCCAAGGTGATCACCGACCGCGACAGCGGCACCAGCAAGGGCTTCGGCTTCGTCGAGATGGGCTCGAGCGCCGAGGCCGCGGCGGCCATCACCGCCCTGAACGGCAATCAACACGACGGCCGGGCGCTCACGGTCAACGAGGCCAAGCCGAAAGTCGATCGTAACGGCTCGGCCGGCGGACCGCGCCGCTACTAAGCCGTCAATCGCATCACAACGGGAGCCCGCACCGGCGGGCTCCCGCTCTCTTTTTCACGAACGATTGTTTCGGCGTGACTCCAACGGCTGCCTCATCAAGGAATTCTTCGATGAATGTTCTGCAATTCTCGCGGCGAACCGCCATACCGGCGAGTTTGGTTCTACTCGTTCTGGCGACGACTCGATGTACAGCACCGAGCCAGGGCGGCGGCTCGGGCGGCGATGGGGCGGGCAACGCTAACGTGGCACCGCCCGCCAACCAGAACGGCGGTTCGAACTTCAATGGCTCCGGCAGCGCGGTCATCACGGCCGACCAGAAACGTCGCGCCGAGCAGATCACGAGTGTCTTCGAGAATGACACGATCGAGCTGCAGTACGCGTATATCGAGAACATCAACGACGGGCGCGGTTACACGGCCGGCCGGGCGGGCTTCACGACCGCCACCGGCGATTTGATCGTGGTCGTCGAGCGATACACGGCCGATGTGCCCGGCAACGGTTTGGCGCCGTTTATCCCGCGTCTGGTCGAGTTGGCCGAGCAGGTCAGCGATTCGACTGCCGGGCTGGAGGGACTGCCGCAGGCGTGGATGCAGGCCGCGGCCGATCCGCGCTTTCGCGCGGTGCAGGACGCCGTGGTCGATGAGCTCTACTATCAGCCGACCGTCGCGCACTGGCGGCAACTCGGGCTGACCACCGCGCTCAGCCTGGCGGCGCTATACGACGCGGACATCCAGCATGGTGACGGCGACGATCCCGATGGCCTGTCCGCCATGCTCGAGCGCACGCGCGCCCGCGTCGGTGGGACGCCCGCTTCCGGCATCGCCGAGAGCACGTGGCTGGCAGGGTTCCTGGACGTGCGGCGCGCGACGCTCGCCTTTGCGTTCAACCCTGAGACGCGCGCCGCGTGGGCTATGGCCGTTGATCGGCCGGATGTCTATCGCGCGCTTCTCGATGACGGCAACTTCGATCTGAGCGGCCCCATTGTCATCGACACCCCGAACCATATGGCCACTATTCCGTAGCTGCGCGCAGACGCGGCCATCTTTCATGCGCTGGACCGCGCCGCGGCCGGTCGCTGCGCGGCGCGCGGGTCTTTCTAGCCCATCCAGTTTCTGGTGCGGATCACGGGCACGCCGCCACACTCGCGCCGTTGAACACTTGCGTTGTGTTGACGCCGTTCAGGAGCTGCACCAACCGCAGCAGATCGGCCGTGTTGACCGGCGGAGATTCGCCGCTGCGATTGAGGTTGTACCGCGCGTAATTGCCCGGCAGGTTCGCCGTGCCATCGTTCAGCCGCTGCACGAGCCACAGCAGATCAACTGTGCTGGACGAGCCGTCCAGGTTCACGTCGCCGGGCAGCGATTGATACTGCAGATTCTGACCCGCACTGGTTCCGGCAAACGTCAGCGTCGTGCATTGCGCGGGCGGAATGACGCCAGACAGCGAGATCGTGTACGGTCCCGTGCCGCTCCCGCTGACGGCGGTCACGCTGGGGCAGGCACCACCCGTGCAGGCAATGCTGATATTGCTGGTCGAGGGCGCCGGATTCGGCGCCACGCTAAACGTGACGCTGATCTGCGCGTATTGAATGCTTCCCTGCGGCGCCGTGCCCGCTCCGCCGATGCCGGCCGTCAGCGAACTGTCTGTTCCCGTATCCAACACATCGCGGAAAGGCTGGCCCGGCAGGTACGGGTTATCGCTCGGCGGATTCGCCGAGGCGATCGTCGCCATGGTGGCGCCGCTGGCATCAACCGTCCCGGTCTGCCCGGCGTAATTGGTCGGTGAGTTCACCGCGATGACTCCGCCGAAGTTGAGCGAGTGAATCCCGTCCGTGGGAATCGAGGTGAAGGTCATGGCGTCATAGAAGTAGTAGTGCACCGTGTCCGCGCTGGTGCTGAAGAACGGCACGCTGCCGGCGGCAAAAAGGTAGTCCGGCGTCGGTGCCCCCGGAAGGGCGGCGAACGCCGGGGTCGCCAGCAGCAGATACTTGTTCGACGTCGGCGGAACCAGATTGCTGGGGAACGTGAACGAGTGCCCGGTGGCGGTCGACGAAACAAAATGCCCCGCCAGGAAGTACTCACCCGGCGTGCCGTTGGACTCGTGCAGTTCCACGAACTGGACGGTTCCGCTCGCGTTGGTGAAGAGCTCATTGACCTTCCAGGTATGGGAACCCGCGTAGGCCAGCGGCACACCCAAACCCAACAACGCCAAACCGGAAATCAATACGCGCGTCATCTTGATCCTCCTTGCGAATGGGGGTTACTGTGTGGCTCTGGCCTGATGCTGACCGGCAAACATGGCGGGACGCCCGACCCCCTTAGCTTGCATGATACCCGCATCCCGGCCAAGAACGCAAGCTCGCTTACGGCTTTGAACTCGCAGCGCCCGGCGGCGCGCCGCTGCCGGTCGATTCAGTCCGATCCGTCTTGATTCCGCCGGATGGCTCCACGGGCTTACCATCTTTGTACACGATATGGCAAACGGGGCAGCGCGAATCGCAGATCATCGCCATAGCGCAGCTTTCACAACGCGCCGCCTCGTGCACCGCCGACCGTAGCACTTCGTAATAGCGGCGCGCATCTTCAAAATCGCGCTGGTCATCGAACACGCGATTGGCCACGATCCCTGTATTGCAGATGGGACACCAATCGTTGTTGTGCGGGCAGCACGGTTTGCGAGTCTCGCCCGGCGTTAGGATGCGGCCCTGGGCCAGGTGATAACACACGCGCGAGAAGAATCCGCGCCCGTTCACGAAACCCATGTGGCATGTATCGCAATAACCGCCGCTGCCGATCAGCTCGCGACAGCGGGCGCAGCGCGTCTTTTCAGCGCTGACCTGGTGCCCGTGCAGATCCAGGACTCCGAACAGCTCGGCCGACTCGATCCGCAGCCCGGCGTAATAGCCCACCCGGCACTTGGCGCACCAACCGTCGCCGGCCCGCACCGTCTCGCAGCGGCAGACACTGGGATCGCCCGCCTCGAGCGGATCGTGAAAGTTCAGCAGCAGCAGAGCAACGAACAACCATGACATGGAAACCCCTCCGGCAAAGTGCGCTGGCGTCAGCCCCCGATCAGCGAACGAATATAATCGCGGCACTCCGGAATGTCACCGACCCCGCCAGAGGTGCGGCGCTCGATGAGCAGCGGTCCGCGATAGCCGCCAGCTCGCAGCTTGCTGATGACGCGCGGGATGTCGGCGTCGCCCGTCCCGGGAAAAGCCTCCTGCCCCCATTCGACGCCCGGCTTGGATGACGCCGTCGCGTCCTTGACGTGCACCAGGCCGATCCGGCCCCGAAGCTGCGCCGCGGCCTGCACCGCGTCGCCGCTGCCATAAGTCACGAGGTTTCCCGGATCGAAACCCACCTGGAGGTTCTCGCGTTCGAGACTATCCAGAAACGCAGTCAGCGTCTCCACCGAATCGGGCCCGGTTTCGACCAGCGCCGTCAGCCCCCGATCATCCAGAAGATCAGCCATCTGCTGCGTGCGGCGCGCCAGGCTGTTGTATTCCGGCGAGGGCCGCTCCGTCGGAATCGCGCCGATGTGCAGGCCGAGCTGGCCGACGCCCAGCTCGCGCGTCAACTCCGCGGCCCGCCGCGTCAACTCGAAGCGCTCGTCCCAGAATTCATCCGGAACGAATCCTCCGGTTCGAGCGATCGCCGCGATCGATGAATAGTCCTGTCCATCGAAGCCCACGAAGGTCGCCACGATCTCGACGCGCGCCGCCGCGGCCGCCGCGCGGACGCGCTGCGGCTCGGCCGCCTCGACCGCCTGCCGCCCGAAAAATCCGAGCTGCGTCACGCCCAGCCCGAGTTGCTCGCGAATGGTCGCAAATACCCCGACCGTGTCCTGCCGGTCGATCGACCACGCACAAACTCCGATCTCGAGAGGCTGCATACCAGAGACTAGATACCGGGGGCTAGACAACTAGACAAGCCGAGCGATTAAGATAAGTGAGGAGGGAGCCAGGCGCGCTGGCGGGACACGCAGGCCGAGTTGCTGGTGAGGCGAAAGGAGCAAATGTTCAAATCGGAACGTGCTCAGGCGGCATTCGCTCTAATGCTGGGCATAGCGAT
>DASXUA010000130.1:0-3748 GCA_036505095.1 Phycisphaerae bacterium | reverse complement strand
TCCCCGAAGGCGGCGGCGACCCGCCGCTGCGCGAACACCGCCCGCGCCACTTCGCCGCCTGCTGGGAGATCGACCAGCTCTCCCCTCTTCCTGAAGGCCCACTGGGATGAGTTGCCCAGCGCGCCTGCACGGACCTCGATTTGCCCGTGGCGGCGTGTACAATTCTGTGTGAGTCGTTTTTTCGAGAGGTCAGATATGGGATTTACGGGTATTCTCCGCGGCAGGTGTATTGAACTCGATCAGATTCCCTCATTTCCCGAGGGAACACGCGTTCGCGTCGACGTTTCGGTAGCCGCATCTCCGCGCCCTGGATCGCCCGCGGCCATCCTGGGCCTGGTCGGAACGCTTTCCTACGACGAGGCCGTGGCCATTATCGCGGCGTCCCGCGAACCCGCGGAACGTGACATTATCCGCACATTGTGACCAAGCTGTGTATTCTCGGAAACGCGGAGCAGGAATGGAGCTATGAACTGGAACGGTTTCATTTCTCTGGGTATCGCAGTAACGGCTTGCGTGGTGACGCCCGCCACTCACGCTGCGAACGGACAGTGCGACGCGCATTGGCTTCCCGGACCGGGCTTCCCCGGGTTGAACGCGCAACCGCAAGCTGCGACAACTTGGGACCCGGATGGACCGGGCCCCCAACCGCCGCTGCTGGTGGTCGGCGGCTTATTTAGCGTCGCAGGCAACACGTCCGCGAGCTACATCGCCGCGTGGAATGGCACAAGCTGGTCATCGTTGGGGACTGGTACAACTGGCGTCGTCGACGCTGTTGCGGTCTTCAACGACGGGAGCGGATCCGCTCTGTACGCGGGAGGCGGATTTGTCTCTGCTGGAGGAGTTCCGGCCAACCGAATAGCCAAGTGGAACGGCACGAGCTGGTCGGCACTGGGGACGGGTATTGGCCCAATCTTCTCTCAGGTTCTGGCGTTGGCTGTATTCGACGATGGAACGGGCTCTGCGCTTTATGCCGCGGGCGATTTTACCACCGCGGGTGGAGCACCGGTCAACTACATCGCCAAGTGGAACGGCACAAACTGGTCCCCGGTAGGCGCTGGGTTGGGCTATATCGTCCTTGCACTGAAAGTCTTCGATGACGGAACAGGCCCGGCGCTCTATGCCGGTGGCAGATTCACCACCGCCGGCGGCGCACCGGCGAACTACGTCGCAAAGTGGAACGGCACAAGCTGGTCTGCGCTGGCGACGGGGATGAACGACTGGGTTCAGGATTTGGCGGTCTTTGATGATGGAAGCGGCCCGGCGCTGTACGCCGGCGGAAATTTCACCACTGCCGACGGCGTCACCGCCTACGGAGTCGCCAAATGGAACGGTGTGAGCTGGTCGGCACTGGCGTCGCAGTTAAACGCTTACGCCATAGTTCGTACGCTAACCGTGTTCAACGGGGGAACCGGCCCGGCGCTATATGTTGGGGGCTACATCATCTCTGCTGGAGGGAACCCAGCCGGCAACATCGCGAAGTGGAGCGGTGCGACGTGGTCGTCGCCGGTGGGGCTTGGTGGCGACGTCTACGAGCTGACGGTGTTTGATGACGGCAACGGGCCAGCACTCTACGCTGGAGGCTTGTTCACCGGCGGCGGGGGCGTAGCCGTAAACCACATCGCCAAATGGAACGGCATGGGATGGTCGCCGCTGGGGGCGGGATTGAACGATTCCGTATCCGCTGTGGGGGTTTTTGACGCGGGAGCCGGGCCCGCGCTCTACGCGGGGGGGCAATTTCACCATCGCCGGGGCCACGCCTGTGAACCGAATCGCCAAGTGGAACGGGACAGGCTGGTCAGCTCTCGGGACCGGTATAGGAGGAGGCACTTCTCCGTATGTTTCCGCATTTGCCGTGTTTGACGACGGTGGCGGGCCGCGGCTTTACGTGGGCGGGACCTTTTTTTCGGCCGGTGGGATTTCGGCTAGCAACGTCGCCAGATGGAACGGGACATCGTGGTCGTCGTTAGGTGGGACGAATGGCACCGTAAATGCGCTGCTGACGTCCGACAATGGCGACGCCCTAGCGCTTTATGTCGGCGGCGCCTTTACCACCGCTGGCGGCGTGTCAGTGAGTCGCGTCGCGAGATGGAACGGCACAAGCTGGACGGCCTTGGGAGCCGGCGTAAACGGTAGCGTTTACGCGCTGAGCGCATTTGATGACGGGAGCGGGTTGGCACTCTTCGCTGCCGGCCAATTCACTGCCGCGGGCGGATCGACGGCTAATCGGATCGCCAAGTGGGACGGAACAAGCTGGTCACCACTGGGTGCGGGCCTGAACAATACCGTGTACGCGCTTTCAGTATTTGACGATGGGAACGGTCCGGCACTCTATGCTGGAGGTGTTTTTACGATGGCTGGTGGCGTCTCTGCGAGCCGCATTGCGAAATGGAACGGTGCGAGCTGGTTGCCCTTGGGCTATGGAGTAAGTATGGGCGGAATCAATCCAATGCCGGCTGTCTATGCGCTGACGGTATTCGATGACGGAAGCGGATCGGCGCTCTATGTCGGAGGGTGGTTCACGGGAGCTGGTACTGTAGGCGCATCTCGCATAGCCAAGTGGGATGGCATGGCTTGGTCGGCGTTGGGCGCGGGGCTGAACGGCGCCGCCGCGTCATTGACGGCCTTTAATGATGGCGGTGGTGAGGCGCTCTACGTCGGAGGCTACTTTACAACTGCGGGCGGCAATTTCTCGGCCTATCTCGGGCGCTGGGGACCGCCTTGGACGGACCTTACCGGAGATGGTTCGGTCCAGCTTGCCGACTGGAGCTTGTTCCTGGGTTGCTGGAACGGACCGATATTTGCGCCGCCAGCAGGTTGCGGCTGCGACGACGCCGACGAGGACGGCGACGTCGACCTCCGTGACTCCGCCGTATTCCAACGCCGCTTTCGTCAGCATCCATAGGCCAGTGATGCCTAGCGCGCAGAATGAACAAGTTCGGCCCAAACCCCTGCACAGTTTTCAGGAGCGCCTTGTGCGACTCGCGCGCTCTCCGCGCCGTGAGCGCTTCTGCGATTTCCTCCCCGGCGCTCGCCGATGTTTTGATGTCTGCGTTCTATTCTGAAGGATCCGCTTAGCTCTTTCCAGTTCCCGGCGCCGCGCCGCCGAAAGTGTTTTTCCCGCACGATTGATGAAGAACTGGATCATGCGGATGCCCGACCCAATTCCCTTCGGGCTGACTCGCTTGCTGGCCATCGTGCGGGCGATCGTCCGCGCATCTTTGTTGAACAGCCCCGGCGGCGGAGCGGTCGAGACCGTGGTAACCTCGTGCGACCATTTTCGTTTCGCGGCCATGTTTGTCACCCATACGATGTTAGCCGCGCCAGGGGGTCCGAAGAAATATTGTCCAATCGATCCGGACTCAACCGCAACGATTCATTGATCAAAACCCCTGACTCACCGACAGTCGGTTGACTCCCACAGTCCGCGATCCGTAACCTGAAGTTAGGCGGTTCGCGCTTCGCGGCCGCGTCTGCTTAAGGAGATGAACATGGCTCTTGCAGCGGAAAAGGAACTGGAGCACATCGGCGAAACCTGTGGCGCCGCCGACCACGATCACGACCTGGTGCATGACCTCAGCAAACGGCTGGATGCCGTCTGGCGCTACGATCAGTACATCGCCAACGCCGAGGACAAGCCGGATCTGCAGAACTTGTGGCGCGAGTTCAAGCGGCAGGAAATCGCCAACATCAAACGCGTCAAGGAGCTGATCGCCGCCGAAATCCGGGACAATTGCTTCTGATCTGTAAC
>DASXUA010000129.1:0-7916 GCA_036505095.1 Phycisphaerae bacterium | reverse complement strand
TGTCCGCCGTAGCGGCTACGGCCCGACTCTGACCGGGTGGAGCATTATCATGCGTATCAAGCTGGCACTCAGCCTGAACCTATTCTTCTCGGCGCTAGTCGCAGCGCAGACGCCGCTCGGCACATCATTCACATACCAGGGCCGTTTGCAGACGAGCGGCGCGCCAGCCAACGGGCCGCATGACCTGTTGTTCTCCCTGTACCCGACGGCCACAGGCGGCTTTCCGGCGGCTGGACCGGTGTGTTTTGACAACGTGGATGTTTCAGGCGGCCTGTTCACCGTGACGCTCGATTTCGGATCTGCGGTGTTCAATGGCGATGCGCGCTGGCTGGAGATTCAGGTGCGCGCCGACGAAGGTGAAAACTGCGAGAGCGGCTCCTACACAGTGCTCACACCGCGCCAACAACTGACGGCGGCTCCCAACGCCCTCTTCGCGCTCAACGGGTCGCAACTCGACAGTCAACCGTCCGCGTTCTATCGGAATGCCTCGAACATAATCAATGGCACGCTGGCCGACGCGCGTCTCTCTTCCAACGTCGCGCTGCTCGACCTCGAGCAAAACTTCACGGACGAAAAGCACTTTGCCGTAGCTCCGTCCTTCGACGCCGCGGGTCTTCCGTTTCTGGTTGAGAGCAATGGGCTGGTCACGAATCTGAATGCGGATCTGCTCGACGGCCTGAACGCCTCGGCGTTCCTCCAATCCATCCCTGTGCCGCTGGCGCTCAGTGGCACCAACGGCGGCGGCGTGATCAAGGGGACCAATGCTGGAACCGTCACAGCCGTGATGGGTGTTCAAGGAGAAGCAACGTCCACCGCCGCGACGGGCAGCAGTTACGGAGGCTTCTTCACGGCGGTTGATGACATCGGCATTGGCACCTATGGGCGCGCCAGCGGCGTGAACGGCAAGGGTGTTTACGGCGACGCAACCCATAATTCCGGCGTTAACTATGGCGTCTATGGCGTGAGTGACAGCACCTCGGGTCGCGGAGTCTACGGCGAGGCTACTGCCACCAGCGGGATGACCTATGGTGTCTACGGCGTGAGTGAGAGTCCGGACGGCACTGGAGTGGTGGGCCAATCCACGGCTTCGAGCGGCGGTGCCTACGGCGTGCTCGGAACTTGCCAGAGTCCCTCGGGCCGGGCGGTCTTCGGCGTGGCAGCGGGATCCACCGGCACGAACACCGGTGTGTTCGGGCAGACCGCCAGCGGTTCGGGGCGCGGCGTGTATGGTGAGAATCTCTCATCCACCGGCAACGCCTATGGTGTGTACGGCAAGAGCACGAGCACCAGCGCGCGGGCGGTGTTCGGCGAGGCAACCGCCGGCAGCGGCATCTCCTATGGCGGCTATTTCCGCAGTGACAGCGTCGTTGGCACGGGTGTCGCCGGCATCACCACGGTGGTCGGCGCGAACGACAGTCCTTATGGGGTCTTCGGCTCAGCCGCCCTCACAACCATGGGCTACGGCGTCTTCGCGCTGGGCGACATCGGCGCCACGGGCGTGAAGTCCTTCCGCATTGACCATCCGGCTGATCCGGAAAACAAGTACCTCCTGCACTACGCGGTCGAATCGCCGGAAGTTCTCAACGCGTACTCGGGCCAAGTCAGGTTGGATGGTCAAGGCGAAGCCGTCGTCGAACTGCCCGCCTATTTCGCCAGCGTCAACAAAGATCCGCGTTACCTGCTGACGGCGGTGGGCGCGCCCATGCCCATGCTGCATGTGGCCGCGGCGATCAGCGCGGAGGCACTCCAGGCCGGCGAGCAGGCCGTACCGGGCGTGGCAGCGCCGACTTGCTTCTTCCGCATTGCGGGCGGCGCCCCCGGCGCGAAGGTCTCGTGGGAGGTCAAGGCCCTCCGGAACGACCTGCGCGTGCGCCTGCATGGCGCACCCGTCGAGCGCGAAAAGTTCGGCTCCGAGCGCGGCAAGTATCAGCACCCGGAACTGTACGGTGAGCCGCCGGAAAGGGGCATCGCTTTTCAACCGGCAGATGAACGCATACCGCAGTCGCCGCGGCGGTAGCAACGGAGGGATACCCATGCAGGCCAGGTATTCATTAGTGCTGTCTCTACTATTAACGGCATGGGCCGCGGGGCAGATGCCGCTCGGCACGGGGTTCACCTATCAAGGACGATTGAATTCGAGCGGCGTGCCGGTCAATGCTACGGCCGATTTTCAGTTCAGCCTCTGGAATGCCGCATCGGCTGGCGTACAGGTCGGCAGCACCGTCGCGGTCAACAACCTATCCATCAGCAACGGTCTGTTCACGGTTACGCTCGATTTCGGATGGTCGGCGTTTAACGGCGATGCGCGCTGGCTGCAAATCGCGCTGCGCAGCCCGGCCGGCGGCGGCGCGTTCACGACCCTCACGCCGCGCCAGTCCATCACGGTGGCTCCCTACGCGCTGCAGACGCGCAGGCTGTTCGTCAACGGCGCCGGCAACGTCGGAATCGGCACGACGACACCGGGCTGGCGCTTGTCCGTGAATGGCGGTGGCTTGTCCGTATTTGACGACGCTGGTCAGGGAATCAATAGCCGCTGGGCTGGAGCACTGTCATGTATATCAAGCGGACTCTCATCTTGAACCTGTTTCTGTCGGCGATGGCTGTCGCCCAGATGCCGCTCGGAACCGCCTTCACGTACCAGGGCCGGCTACAAGGTAATGGAAATCCGGCCAATGGGCTTCATGATCTGCGCTTCCGACTCTACGATGCAAGCGTGGGCGGGGCGCAGGTTGGCAGCACGGTCTGCCTGGACAACGTGAGCGTCTCGAACGGCCTGTTCACCGTGCTGCTGGATTTCGGCGCCCAGTTCGCCGGGCAGCAGCGGTTTCTGGAAGTCGATGTGCGGGCCGACACAGGTCTGGACTGCTCCAACCTGACGGGATTCGTCATTCTCACACCGCGGCAGGCGCTTACCGCCGCGCCTAACGCCCTCTTCGCCCTCAACGCCGACCGGCTCGATGGGCTGGACTCGACCGCGTTCCTCCAGTCCATCCCCGTGCCGCTCACGCTCAGCGGCACAAGCGCCACCCACATCATCCGCGGGGAGAACGCGTCCACGGCCAACAACTCCTCGGGCGTCCGGGGAGCGTGCACAGCCGCCACCGGCGCCGGCTTCGGCTTGTACGGGACGAGTGTCAGCATGTCCGGGCGCGGCGTCTACGGCGCGGCCACAGCCGCCAGCGGCATCATTTACGGCGTGTACGGTTTCGCGACCGCCACCGCCAGCGGGTACGGCATCTACGCCAACGGCGACTTCGGCGCCAGCGGCACCAAGTCCTTCCGCATCGACCATCCCGACGACCCCGCCAACAAGTACCTGCTCCACTACGCCGCCGAAAGCCCCGAGGTCATCAACTTCTACTCGGGCAAGGTGACGCTCGATGCCGCGGGCGAGGCCGTGGTCGAGTTGCCGCGCTACTTCGCCAAGATCAACAAGGACCCGCGCTACACGCTGACCGCCATGGGTGCGCCGATGCCCATGCTGCACGTGGCCGAGGAGATCGACGAGGCCGCCCTCAGCGCCGGCGCCGTGGGCGGGCCGGGCGGGAACGCACCGGTGTGCCGCTTTCGCATCGCCGGCGGAGTGCGCGGGGCGAAGGTCTCCTGGCGCGTCGATGCCGTGCGCAATGACGCGTGGGTACGGACGCGCGGCGCGCCCGTTGAAACCGAGAAGCAGGACCTCGAGCGCGGCACCTATCAGCACCCCGAACTTTACGGTCAGCCGCCCGAGCGCGGACTGGATTTTCAACCCGAAACTGAGCGACATGTCGCACGTGTTGCTCCTGATTAGATGGACCAACGGTAAGGAGAACGATCATGCGTTTGGTACGCAGCACGGGAATGTGTTTGGGGATGATGTTGTGCGTCGCAACGGCCTATGCAGAGCCGTTAGGAACGGCGTTCACCTATCAAGGTCAACTCAAGAGTGGCGGTACCCCGGTCACGGGCGCCTACGACCTGCGGTTTTCGCTGTGGGACGCGGTCAGCGGCGGAGCGCAGGTCGGCAGTACGATCTGCCTGGATAATGTCAGCGTGTCGAGCGGGCTGTTCACCGTGTCGCTGGACTTCGGCGCGCAATTTAACGGCGATGCACGTTTCCTCCAGGTTGCCGTGAAGGCCGGCGGTGCGGTTGGCGACTGCGCCATCGGAATATTTACCACGCTCACGCCGCGGCAGCCGCTCAACGGGGCGCCGTATGCGCTGTACGCCACCGGGCCCTGGGCAACCAGCGGCGCGAACATCTACAACACCAATACCGGCAACGTGGGCATCGGCGTCACGAATCCGACGGTCCCGCTGGAGGTCGCCGGATCGGGCGGCAGCGCAGCGTCGTTGCAGGGGACGGTCGCGATCGCCAAGGCTCTGAACGAAACTGGAAGCGGCATATCAGTATCGCGAGTCTACACCGGCTTTCCGTTCTTCTCCAGCCGTAGAACGCTGATCGACGGCAACGAATTCAATGCGACATTCATAGCTGGCTTAACGACGGGCGACTCGGACCTGCGCCTGAATTCGACTTCGACAGCCGATGTCATTATCGGCGAGGGTGGCGGCAACGTCGGCATCGGCACGACAACTCCCGCCGTCCGCCTGCACATCGACGGCGGAAGCGACACTGCCCTTACCGGCGGCGGGTTTCTGGTGTTGGGCGACACCGCGGCCGGAAACATATCGATCGATAACAACGAAATTATGGCCAGGAATAACGGAGCTACCGCCACATTGTTTTTGAACCACAATGGCGGTGACGTGCTGGTCAACGCGGCCGGCACCGGCAGCCTCGGCGTGGGCACATCCAATCCTACCGCCAAATTCCACGTGTTGTACGGCACGACGGACCAGCCTGCGGCAAAGATTGTCGCGCTGGCCGACACACCCTATCCGGCGCTCGACGTCAGCAGCACGTCGCAGAGCGCGCCGGCGGCCCGCTTCACAAACCTTTTGGCCGGACCGGGGATCGAAGTCGTCGGCACGGCGCGGGTTGACATTCTGGAGATTACTGGCGCCGACGTGGCCGAGAAGTTCCCCGTCAGCGATGAGGTCCAACCCGGAATGGTCGTCATGATCGATACGGATCACCCCGGCCAGCTTTGTCTGGCGCGCGGCGCCTACAACCGCCGCGTGGCCGGAGTGATCAGCGGCGCGAACGGACTTTCCGCCGGGACGATTTTGGGACATCTGCCCGGTCATGAAGCTGCTCCGCCAGTGGCGCTGTCCGGGCGCGTCTGGGTGCACTGCGATGCCAGCGAGGCGGCCATCGAGCCCGGCGACCTGCTGACGACCGCTAACACCCCCGGGCACGCGATGAAGGTTACGGATTACCCGCGCGCCCAAGGAGCTGCCATCGGCAAGGCCATGACGGCACTGGCGCAGAGTGAAACGGGTCTGGTGTTGGTGCTGATCAATCTGCAGTAGGGAGATACATCATGATTGAAGAAACTAACACAATTGAGCAGGTCACCCGCCCCGGAGGGGCGGAGGAATCCTGTGGGCGCGAATCTCATCCTCCCCTTCCGGGGGAACGAATTCGGGGTGCGTCCGTTCCACGGGTTTCACCCGTGGCTGCCTTCGCACCCTTCGGAGCGGGGCCCGGACACTTGCTGATCGTTGCGTGCTTTATGGCGTTGGTCGGCGTATCAACACTTCGCGCTCAGACGACCGGTGCCGTGCCCGTTCCAGCCGTGGAGGCCTTTCCCGAAATGCTGCCGGATTGGGCGGCACAGGCCGAATCACCGTTGCAGCCGCTCACACTGCAGCACGCGCAGGCGCTGAGCGCCGCGGGCAATGGCTTCGAGCTTCCAGCGCTGAGCGCGCAGGAGGTCGCGGCCGCGGATGCCGCGGCGCAGGCGCGCACCGGCCATATTCGTCCCGGGCCATTTCGTGTAGGCCTGGTGCGCTCCGTAGGAATGCAGCCCCTGCGCATTCCAGACGATTGCGATGTCGTGCAGCCGCTGCCCGCGACGGGCGAAACCGTGTGGCTGTTGAGCATTCGCTCGCCCGGTTCGTTCGACACGCGTGTACATCTGTCGAATGTCGATCTTGGGCGCGGCCGCCTCATCGTCTATGCGCTGACCGATGGCGGTCCGCTCGTGCGCGGTCCATACGACAAGCTGGGTCCGGATGGCAACGGCGACTTCTGGCCGGCGTCGCTCGCGGGCGATCGCCTGTTCATCGAAGTGGTCGGGCCGGATGTGCCGCGCGCCGAAATCGCGGAGATCGTTCACGGTGACGTCGATCCGGACCACCCGCTGGGCGGCGATGCGCCGGAAGGCACGCCCGGCTCCTGCGAGCTCGACGCAATGTGCTACGGCAACCCTCCGATTAACGCGACCGCCCGAGCCGCCGTTGGCCGCATGAACTTCGTCGTCAATGGCGAGTCCTTCGTCTGCACGGGTACGCTGCTGAATGATCTCGATTCCGAGACGTTCGTGCCCTATTTCCTGACCGCCAACCACTGCATCGACGAGAACGTAAACTTGGCGACCTTGCAGGTGACCTGGCTCTATCAGGAGACCCCTTGCGCTCCGGCGAATTGCCCTTACGACAGTTGTCTGAGCAGCACACCGAGCCTGTCGGGCCTGCCCAACAACGTCAACGCCACGCTGCTGGCCACTTCCGGTGCGACGGTCGGCAATGATGCCACCGTGCTGCGGCTGCATGGCGGGTTGCCGCCCGGCATCGGCTTCGCCGGCTGGACCAACAATGAGTCCGCGGGCGTGGTCGGCGTTCACCATCCGCACGGCTCGTGGAAGCGGGCCTTCTTCGGAGAATACCATTCGACCTCGCTGGGTTGCGGTGCGGACTGCGGCTGCTTTACCCCGGCGAATTACGCCTTCTATTCGGATGTCGATGGTATCGTCGAGCCGGGTTCGAGCGGCTCGGCCATGTTCACCAGCAGCGGCCAGGTGATCGGCCAACTCTACGGAAGCTGCAGCCTCTGTCCCGACGCGTTCGATTGCTTTCACACGGGCGACTACTGCACACAATACGGAGAATGGGGCCAGACCTACGCCGATGTCTCTTACTGGCTGCAACTCGGCGGCACTCTCTGGGTCGACGCCGCCAACACCACGCCGCCATGGAACGGCTTGCAAAGCGATCCATATCTCACTGTTAGCCAGGCGTACAACGCGGCCTGGGACGGATCCCAGATCAAGATCGTGGCGGGCAACTACCTGCAGAACCTGACCATGAACAAGCAGATTACCTTGAAGGCTGTGAATGGCCTTGTTAGAATTGGAAATTAGAACCGTTCTCGACGCTGGAGAAGCCTATGATTCGCATACGAAGTTCGCTTACCGCGGTGGCGATTTGCGGGATGCTGTCACTGACCGCGCAGGCTCAATTTGATCTGTCTTGGTACACCGTCGACGGCGGTGGCGGCGATAACAGCACCGGCGGCACATTCGCGCTGGCGGGTACGATCGGCCAACCGGACGCCGGCGCACCCATGACCGGTGGCACGTTCAGTCTAACGGGCGGCTTCTGGACCGTCACCGCCGGTGCCGGCGCGACCGTGACCATCGTGTCGGCCAATCCGCCGACGCCGGCGGCAAACCCCTACCAGCCGGGTCAGCCGTACACCGACGCGCTCGATACCGGCAGCGGATCGACGGTGACGGCCGGCATTGGCGCGGCCGGCACCGGCGCGCAGGGCGCAATTCTATACAGCCCGATCCACGTGACGTTCAGCGCCGCGCCGAGTCCGGCGCCGGCACCGGGCAACGTCACCGTCACGTGCACCGGCGGCTCACAACCGTGTCCCACGGTGACGGCCGTTACGCCCGGCGGCGTGAACGAATACCTGATCTCACTGAGCGGCGGCATTCCGCCGTTAAGTTGCACCACCATCAACTTTTCCGGCACGGCCGCGGGGCAGAAGCTGCAATATCGCTCCAACCCGGGCAACGTTAACC
>DASXUA010000128.1:0-6889 GCA_036505095.1 Phycisphaerae bacterium | reverse complement strand
CCGGCAACTTGCACGGTCGTACTGAGCATGCCGCCGGATTGAACGGTGGTGGTCGGGCAGGTATGAAAACCAATGCCCGCCAGCACGCCCATGGCACGGATGATCGTTTGAAGCCCGACGATCTGATGCGCGCCCGCGTTCTTGAGCAAGACCGAGCCGGCTCCCGCGTTGCCGATGGACAGCGTGCCGTCGATTTGCACGATCGCGTTGTCCACACTCAGGCTGCCGGCCCCGCCAGCGCCGATCTCGGCGTCGCCCAGCAAGCGCCACGCGGGACCACTCGCCGGTCCATTCATAATGACCACCACTCCGGTGCCACCGGCTGCTTTGCCGATTTGCGTCGAAAAGCACCGGCCTTCGGCACCGTCCACGATGTTCAGCACGCCGTGACCCCGGTTTCCGACGGTGATCGTCGCGCTGTCGAGCTTCGTAGCCCCGTCCTTGACTTCGACAGTTCCCATCGAGCCGAGGGCGTCGCCGATAATTAAGTCGCCCCCGCTGCTGAGTTGCGCACCGTGCTGAACGCTGAGCTGTCCGGCGCCGCCCAAGCCGACGAACACCCGGCCGCCACCGAGCTTGGACGGAAGAAACGGCGGGGCCGGCACACCGCTGACGGTGATCGATCCTGACGCCTGTGGCTCGTCGCCGACGATGACATCGCCCGATGCCACCGCCTGTCCCCCGTCGAGCAACTCGAGCGACCCGTGAGCGCCTTTGCCGACGTCCAAGTCGTGAGTAACGTCGAGAGACGACAATTCTCCATTTCCGACGCCCTTGATCACGACCGTTCCGTCCGTGGTCGCGTTGCCGGGTGCGGCGTGCAAACCGACGAACAGGCTGTCAGCCGAGACTTTGCCGCCGTTCTGGATGGTCAATGTGCCCGATGCCTCAAATCCAACGGTCAGGTTGCCGGCACTCCACTGGGCCGGACTTCCATTCAAGATCGCTTCCCCCGCGCGCGATTCGCCTACGCGACTCTGGAAGCTGGTCAACAGCGAGTTGCCGGAGATGCTCACCTTTCCCGGCGCCGCCTTCCCAATGGAAAATACGCCCGACGAGACCAAGTTCGACTCGATCAGATTCAGCGTGCACAAGGTCGCGCCGCAGTAGCCCACGGTGGCATCGCGGCTGCTAAGTAAAGGACACTGGTTCAGCGTGAGCGTGCCGGCTGACCCGATTGCCAGCGATGGCGGGCTGGCGTTCTGCACGGTCAGGTCATAGGACGCATTCTCGAAGGTGACGTTTCCGTTGCGAATGGCCGTGCGGTCATTGGTGTGCGGTGAATCGAAATGGACGATGTAGCTGCCCGACTGATCGAACACGGTCGCCTCGACCGGGTCTGGGATGCTCCCGTTGGCCCAGCGGTTGGCCATCTCAAACGTGCCGCTGACCGCGTCCTTCCATTGCGTTCCCAGCGCGCAGGTGCTGGATGAGTTGCAGTTAGTTCCCTCGCCCTGGAAAGCGCCGCCGGAAAGGCCGCACGCGCCCTGCGTCAGCAGCGTGCAGGATCCGTCACAGGTGCAGCATGCGCCGGGCAGCGAGCAAATCCCAGAGCCTGCGCAGCTTGTATTATTCCCTTGGTAAGCGCCGCCGAAGTTCAGGCACATCTCCTCGGTCTGGTTGGAGCAGCTATTGTTCAGGCAGCAGGCACCGGTAGGAAAGCAATTGACCTCTTCACATTGCGTGCCGCTTCCCTGAAAACTGCCACCCTGGTCGGCGCACTCTTGCACGTCATAAAACTCGCAGGTGAACTCACAGCCTGACCCCAAAAGGCAACAGCAAGCACCGTGCGGCGGACGGGTGCCGGTGAAGTGCAGGATTCCGTCTTGGCCGGCGGGCGGCGAGATGGTCATCGTCAGCGTGTCGCCGGAAAACGAGCCTTGGACGGGAAACGGCGGATTAGATCTGCAGGAATCCTGGAATTCACCCTCGAAGCTCGCGTCGTTGAACGAGAGACTGCATGTTTCACATCGAAAGCCGCCCTGCTCATCAGCGTGCAGGCAAGCGAAGAACACGCCTAACGAAAACACGTCCATGGAGATGTCATAGGTGCCGGCAGCTCGGATCACGAAGACGTCGAGAGGAGTCTCCCGCGACTCTCCATTCACCGATGTGATAGCCGTCCCGCTGTACTCTCCGTCGAACCGGGGAGTGAGCTGGCCCAAGGCGCGCCCGGCGAGCGCCAGCGCGCACGCCGTCGCCAGAATCCAAGCCGGATGACCCAAGCGGTCCGGTCCCGCCGGCAGGCCCATAAAGATTCCATGGCAATGAGATCCGCCAACGGCTTGCATGATCTGACCTCCACAGCAGGCATTTCGGCCCGCGCTCAGATTGCGATACAATTCAACTGGCCGCGCCCGCAGGTACGATGAACTGGCGCGTCCCACAGTCATCCGCCGAATCGGTCCAAAATGGCTCAGCCCGGCGATAATTCAGCGCCAAGTGATGCGTCAGGAGTCAGCGAGGTGACGCGCATCTTGAGCGCGGTCCCAGATCAGGCCGGTGGTGTTTCCGAACGACTCTTGCCGCTGGTGTATGCGGAACTGAGACGTCTGGCGGCGGCGCGTCTGGCAAAGCTGCCGCCAGGCCAGACCTTGCAACCAACTGCTCTGGTTCACGACGCCTACTTGCGCCTCGTTGGTGGTGGGCCGGTCACGTGGCAGGGCCGGGGACACTTCTTCGGAGCCGCGGCCATCGCCATGCGCGACATCCTCGTCGAGCAGGCCCGCCGCAAGGGCCGTATCAAGCGCGGCGGCGGTAGGAAACGGATTGAGCTGGACGAAGAGCTTTCGGCGGATGACTTGAGGGAGGGCGCTCCCGGCGCGCCGGGAGCGCTGGACGTGATCGCCCTCGACACCGCGCTGCAGCGGCTCGGCGCGCAGGACCCGCGCAAGCGCGAGATCGTGATGCTGCGCTACTTCGCCGGTATGTCGATCGAGGAGACGGCCGAAGCCCTGGGCATTTCGCCCGCGACCGTCAAACGCGAATGGAACTACGCGAAAGCCTGGCTCTACGACGCGCTGAGGGACAAGGAATAATGGTCGATACCGAGCGAGTCGAAGCGCTGTTCGCCGGTGCATTGGAACGGCCGGTTCAGGAGCGCGCGGCTTTTCTGGACGAATCTTGCGGTTCGAATTTCGAGCTGCGCCAGCGCGTCGGACGCCTGCTCGAGTGTTTCCATACCCCCGAAGATCCGCTCGAACGCCCTGCCGTAGTCTTGTATCGCCAGGGCGCACGGGCCGAGCCGATCGCCGCCGATGATCTCACTGGACAACGTATCGGTCCGTACCGCGTGATGCGCCGCTTGGCTTCCGGTGGCATGGGGACCGTCTGGCTCGCCGAGCGCGACGACGAGCAGTTCATCAAATCGGTCGCCGTGAAATTGATCAAGCGCGGCATGGACACGGATGACATTCTGCAGCGCTTCCGCACCGAGCGGCAGGTGCTGGCCAACCTGGAACATGCCAACATCGCGCGCCTGCTGGATGGCGGCGCGACCGACGACGGCCGTCCCTACCTGATCATGGAATATGTCGATGGCTTGCCGATAGATCGCTTCTGCGATGAACGACGTTTTGCGATCCGCGATCGGTTGCACCTCTTTCGACAGGTTTGCAGCGCGATTCAGTATGCGCATCAGAACCTGGTCGTCCATCGCGATCTCAAGCCCAGCAACATTCTCATCACGGCCAACGGCACGCCCAAGCTGCTCGATTTTGGAATCGCCAAGCTGCTCCGCGCGGGCGATGGACAGGTCACCACGCAAAATGCCGGCCTGCGTGCCCTGACGCCTGAATACGCCAGCCCCGAGCAAGTGCGCGGCGAGCCCGTCACCACGGCGACAGATATTTATTCGCTGGGCGTGTTGCTTTATCGGCTGCTGACGGGTCGACCACCATACGACGTGGGCACCGGTTCCTGGCCCGAGTACCAGCGCGCGATCTGCGACACCGAGCCGCGCAAGCCCAGCACGGCCGTGCTGCGGGCGCGGGCCACAGTGGAGAAGCCGCCGGCTCGGCAGGCGCCGCGCCCTTCCGATCAGGAAGCCGCGCGCCTGGGGCGCGTGCTTGCGGGCGACCTCGACACCATCCTGCTCACCGCGCTTCGCAAGGAGCCGCAGCGGCGCTACGCCTCCGTCGAGCAATTCGCGGAGGACATTCGCCGCCACCTCGAAGATTTGCCCGTCATCGCCCGGCCCGATACAAGGCGCTACCGCGCCGGCAAATTCATCCGGCGAAATCGAACGTCCGTTGTAATTGCTACGACGCTGCTCGTCCTGATTCTGGCCTTCGGGATCACGTCGGCCACGTTAGCCTGGAGACTGGCGGCGCAGCAGCGCGCCTTGGCGCAGGCGCTGGCGCTTCAGCAGGAAGCTCGCGAGGCCGCCGATGTCAACGCGGCCGAGGCCCGCCAGCAGGCCGAGCGCCATAAAACGGTAGCCGACCTCCTGCAGGAAACGATCGCTTCAGCGCATTCGGCGTCGGACGGCGGCGAGGCAGCCAGCGCCCGGCAGATGCTCGACCATGCGGCGCAGCGGCTCGACGGCGGTGAGTTAAGTGCGCAGCCGGAGGTCGAGGTGGCTATGCGGCTGACGGTCGGGCAGGCCTATTGGAACTTGGGCGACGACGCGCGGGCTGCCGACCAAATCGCCCGTGGGCTACTGCAGTCGCTCCAGGTGTTTGGCCACGACCACGAGACCACCGCGACGTTGCTGATCTACAAGGGCCAGCTTGCGCAGCGCGCGGAACGGCCGGCCGACGCCGAAGCAATTTACTCCGAGGCCCTGGCGATCGCGGAAACGTTGAACGGCGCTGAGAGGGAGCTGGCCGGCCGCGTGCTGAACCTGCTCGGCATCCTTTACCGCGAGCAGGGTCGCTTCGCCGACAGCGAAATAACACTGCGGCGCGCCCTCGCGATCCGAGCAGAGCTGAAGGGCCACGACAGCCACGATGTCGGCATCACGCTGCGAAATCTCAGCTATACCCTGGCCAAGCTGCAGCGTTTCGAGGAAGCCCACGAGACGATCCAGGCGGCCGTGGGCGTGCTGGAGCGCGTGGACGGTCCCGACTCGGTCCCGGCCATCTACGCCGCCGGCTACATACCGCGCATTTACGCGCTGCAGAAACGGTCCGATGAAGCCGTGGCCGGCACGCGCGAACTCGTCGCCCGCCTGGAGCAGGTGGCCGGCGCCGACTCATTCAGCGTGGCAACAATGAATGACCGGCTGGCCACTCTGCTGCACTCGCTCGGCCGCGATGAAGAGGCGCTGACGGCGGCGACCGGCTCGCTGAACATTCTCCGCGAACGGTTCGCACAATCGCATTTTCAGATTGCCGCGGAGTTGCAGCTCTGCGGCGAAATCGATGCCGCATTAGGCCGCCACAGCGAGGCCGAGGCTGTTCTGCGCGAAGCTCTGCAAATGTTCCAGTCTTTCGGCGACGCCCATCCCGCGCGCGTCAGCGGCACCGCCAAATCTCTGGCACGCGCGCTTCGGGCGCTCGGCCGAGCCGACGAAGCCGACCAAATCGAGCAATCGCTGTCCTCCGAACATTGATCAGCGCCGGGAGGCATCAGCGAGCGAGCGCCCGCGCACCGGAGCGGGCTCAGCGGCTCGCCGTCTATGCGCGTACGCCATCGGGCGGTAGCATGACGCGTGTGGTCGTGATGCACGCATCGAGGCGGGTCTCGTAATTGGGCACGGCGCATCGTTGCTTCTGCCAGAGCGTGTGGGAGGCGTTCGAGAAGGAGGCAAACCATGAACCTGGGCATTTCCAGCGGCGTAGCCGTTGCAACGATTGGCCTGAGGATCGCCGCAGCGTTTGGACAGGTCACCTACACTGTCACCGAAATCGGGACGCTCGGCGGGCCGACGAGCAGCGCCCTGGCATTGAACAATACTGGGACGGTGGTGGGGATATCCAACACGAGCGCTGCGCCCGGCGTGTCACGGGCGTTTCGCTGGATCGACGGCGGAATGATCGACCTGGGCACGCTCGGGGGTCCGTCGGCCGAAGCATTCGACGTCAATGACGCCGGCCAGATCACCGGCCGGGCCGAAACCGCGGACTCGATTCCCTTCAACGAGACCACGCACGCGTTCCGCTGGCAGGATGGAACGATGCTCGATCTCGGCACGACCGGAGGCCAGAGCAGCCGTGGCTGGGCCATCAACGCGCAGGGGTTCGTCGGCGGCGCGTCGCAAATCTGCTGGTACGATCCGAAGAATCCGGGTGGACCGTGCTTTCCCGTCGGGAATGAGTACGCGTTCTTCTGGGACGGCAACAGCGCGATCGATCTGGGCGGTCTGTCTGGAAGCTCCGATAGTTCGGCGCTGGGAATCAATGCATCGGCGCAGATTGTGGGTCAATCGATCGCCGTGAATGGATCGGCAACGGCGCGCCACGCCGTGCTCTGGCAAGACGGACAGATCGCGGACCTGGGCACGCTGGGCGGCGTGAACAGTTGGGCCTTTGATGTCAACGACGCGGGCATCGTCGCAGGCTTTTCCGATACGTCCACCAATCTGGCCCATCATCCCTTCATCTACGAAATCGAGACCGGCCAAATGACCGATCTCGGCGTGCCGGCCGGATTCTCATCCGCTGAAGCGCTCGCGATTAACTCCGCGGGGCAACTCGTGGGTGCGGCCTTTAGCTGCTGCGAGGTGGTGGCATTTTTCTATGACGGTAGCGCCATGCACGATCTGAATGAGTTGATTCCACCCAGCTCGGGCTGGACGCTCACCGAAGCCACTGACATCAATGACGCGGGATGGATCGTCGGCCATGGCCTGCACAACGGCGCCGAGCGCGGCTTTCTGCTGAAGCCCGCGAGCGCCGGTTGCGGTGCTGACATCAACTGCGACGGCGACGTGGATCTGGGCGATTAC
>DASXUA010000127.1:0-4889 GCA_036505095.1 Phycisphaerae bacterium | reverse complement strand
ATTTGCACTGCACTCCAGAAGCACATCGAGTCGCGCGGTAATCGTGGCTACCCACTCCGGTTCGACCACGATGGTGCCGAATGAGTCGACGATCAGGGCGGGGCCGTCGATGATATCGCCGGCAGCGAGTTGGCCGCGCAGATGGACGGGCGTCGAGCGCGGCGCGCCGCCAAAGATCACGTCCTGATACGAATCCGGCGCCGGTCGCCGTTCCTGCGCGGTCCTGAGCGGGCGCGGGGGCACGTCGATGCGCGCCAGCCCCGCGACGCGGGCGGTGACGACCTCAATCTCGCGCGCGGTCTGCCGGAATCCATAGGTGCGCTCATGCGCGGCGTGGAAAGCATCGATCAGCCGCGCGCTCCAGTCGGCTCCGCCGGCCGGGTCGATGGGCAGGTTGAGCGTGGTGTTCTGGCCGACGTAGCGCAGGTCGATTGAGCGGACTAACTCGATCCGCTCCACGTCGAAGCCTTCGGCGGTGAGCTCGCTGCGAACGCGTGCTTCGAGCGGCGCGAACCATGCCGTCGGATTGTCGGGCGCGGCGCCCAGGCGGACGAGCACGGCGCGCTCGGCATGGCGCATAACGTCGGCGCGCGAAAGGCCCACTGCGCTGAGGATCCCGGCGTGCGGCGCGCTCAGCACCGTGCGCATCCCCAGCCGTCGAGCCAGCGCGCAAGCGTGTTGCCCGGCGGCACCGCCGAAGCTGACGAGCGCGTACTCACGGACGTCGTAACCGCGCGCCGCGGAGATCTTCTTGATCGCGTCCGCCATGTTCGCGTTGGCGATTGTCACGAAGCCTTCGGCCGCCTCGACCGGCGTCATGGCACGGCCGGTGGCTGATGAGACGTCCTGCACCACATGGGCGAGGCGCTGCTCGGCCGCACGGCGATCGAGGGGAAAGGGAAAGTGCGCCGGCTGAATGCGGCCGAGGAGCAGGTTGATATCGGTCAATGCCAACGGTCCGCCATGCCCATAGCACGCCGGACCGGGATGAGCGCCCGCACTTTCGGGTCCGACGAGCAGCTTCTGACCATCGAAGCGACAGATGCTTCCTCCGCCGGCCGCCACGGTCTCAACCGCCAGCATCGGCGCGACGATCCGCACGCCCGCTTTCTCAGCTTCGTATTGGTACTCGAATCCAGGCGCGCCGGAATCGATGCGGCTCACGTCGGTGCTGGTGCCGCCCATGTCGAACCCGATCACGAGGGGCAGGCCGGCTTCGCGCGCGACGGCCGCGCAGCCCACGACTCCGCCGGCGGGTCCGCTGAGCACGCTGTCTTTGGCCGTGAACGAGTCGGCCGACACCAGGCCGCCGGCACTCGTCATGAGCCGCAGACGCGCGTCCGGCAGATAGCGGCGCAACGTCTGGACGTACGAGCGAGTGATGGGTGACAGATAAGCATCGATGACCGTGGTTTCACCGCGCGGCACCATGCGCGGCGCGGGCGCCACGTGTGAAGAAACTGAGACATGCTCAAAGCCAACGCGCGCGGCGATGCGCGCGACGAGCTGCTCGTGAATGTCGTTGACGCAGGCGTGCAGCAGGCAGACCGCCAAGGTCCGCGCACCGGCCAGGCGAACGGCACGCAATTGTTCCTCGACTGCGGCGGCATCGGGCGCGCGCAGCACGGCGCCGGTGGCTGACAGGCGCTCGCCGATCTCGATGACGTGCTCGAAGAGCGGCTCAGGCTTGCGGATGTTAAGCTCAAAGAGCTTCGGCCGATCCTGATAGCCGATGCGCAGCAAGTCGCCGAAGCCTTCGGTGATCGCCAGAGTCGTGCTGGCGCCGCGGCGCTCGAGCAAAGCGTTCGTGCCCCAGGTTGAGCCCAGTCGCACGTCTACCGATCCGAGCGCTTCGCCCAGGCGCCGCTCCATGCGCCGGCGGATCGCCGCGACCGGGGCCGGCTCGCCGCTGGAAAGTTCATAGGCGGCCCCGGGGCCCAGTCTGGACAGCGGTGAGGCTAAGTGCAGCGTGCCATCCGGATCGCTGGCGACGATCGGAACGCTCGGCGAGTCGGTCGCGACCAGGCGCAAACGGAAGCCGGCCCACAGATCGGCGCGCCGCGCCGCGCGCTGCTCATCCGCCAGCACGCGGCTGGTACTGCCCATGCCGGCCACACCGCGGAAGCAACCGGTACTCAAGACCTTGAGAACGTGTTCCTCGCCGGCCGGATCATGCGCCAGCACATCCGTAAACGTGCCGCCCACATCGATCGCAAATCGCCAGGAGTTGGACATCGTGCCAGGTATTCCCACTGCGCCCCGGCAGCGCGAGGCGTTCGCAGGTTAGCGAAGTTCTTGACCTGGCACAACTTACGAAGACTTTGTGAAAAATTTCCTTGACGGGTGGGGTGGTTTCCCTAGACTTTTCTGGCCTCGAGATATGGACGCTTACGCACCCATCCTGGTGGTGATCGGGTTGGCGGTGGTCATCACGGCCACGATGCTGATCCTCGCGCACGCCATCGGGCCGCAGCGGCACGGGCGCGTCAAGGATGACACCTACGAATCGGGCGTGCCGGTGATCGGCGATGCCAGGCGCCGCTTCAACGTGCGCTTCTATCTCGTGGCCATGCTGTTTCTGCTGTTCGACGTGGAAGTGGTATTCCTGTGGCCGTGGGCGCCGCTGTTCTACAACTCGGCCGTGCGCGGGCAGACCCTTTCGTTCGGTGGTTGGAGCATGGGGAAGGGATTCCTGCTGAGCGAGATGGTCGTGTTCCTGCTGATCCTGCTGGTCGGTTATGTGTACGCCTGGCGCAAGGGAGTATTCCGGTGGGATTAGCAGCACGGGTGCGCGTGCGCTCTGGCGCCTGCGGTTCAGAACCGCGACCGTAAGGGAGCGGAGCTGTACGATCGCGGCGCGCTGGGCGCTGAAAACGCTCGCTGACGCTCGCGGTTCAGAACCGCGACCGTGAGGGAGTGGAGTTGAGCGAGCGCGGCGCGCTGGGCGCCGAAATCGCCCGCTGACGCTCGCGGTTCTGAACCAAGATTCGGGTCATGGTAAAGGCTGATTACGCACCGCACACGATGACGGGCGACGACGTCGCGCTGACGCGACTCGACGCGATCGTGGACTTCGTGCGCAAGCAGGCGGTGAACTGGCCGCGGAAGTTTTCGCTGTGGCCGATGCCGTTTGCGACGGCGTGCTGCGGAATCGAGCTGATGGCGACCGGAGCCAGCCGCTATGACATCGCGCGCTTCGGCGCTGAGGCCATGCGTTTCAGCCCGCGGCAATGCGACCTGATGATCGTGGCCGGGCGCGTGGCGATCAAGATGATGCCGGTCTTGCAGCGGATCTATCAGCAAATGACCGAACCCAAGTGGGTCATCAGCATGGGAGCATGTGCCAGCAGCGGCGGCGTCTTCGATACGTACGCGGTGGTGCAAGGGGTGGACCAGTTCATGCCGGTGGACGTGTACGTGCCGGGCTGCCCGCCGCGCCCGGAGACGCTGCTGGAAGGCGTGATGGCCATTCAGCGGATCGTCGAGCAGGACGGCATTCGCACCAGCGTGCAGCGCGGCCGCGGCCTACGCATGGTCGTGCAACCGAAGGTGCAGATCGGAACTACCATCCGCGAAGAGACGACAACCCGGTGAACAGCACCACGGATGTAACTCAGGTCAGTGCAGCGCTCGATGAGCGCTTCGGTGCGGGCAAGTATCGGCTCGAAAGCCTGGTGACGTACGCGCGCGGCGTCGCGGGCGACCAGAAATATGTCCGTGTGCCGCCGGCCGAGTTGCTGGAGGTCATGCGCTTCCTGCGCGATGACCCGCGCTGCCTGTTCGAGCAGCTTTGCGACCTGACCGGCGTGGATTACCTCAAGTTTCCGAAGGCCCGCGATCGCTATGGCGTCAACTATTCGCTGCTTTCACTGACGCACAATCGGCGGCTGTGGGTCAAGTGTTTGGTGAACGATCCCGATCCGGCCGTGCCCAGCGTTACTGGCATCTGGCAGGGCGCAGATTGGCTGGAGCGCGAAGTGTATGACCTGTTCGGCGTGCGTTTTGAGGGTCACCCCGATCTGCGGCGGATCATGACCTGGGAGGGCTTCGGATCGTATCCGCTGCGAAAGGATTATCCGTTGCGCGGCAAAGGTGAGCGGGAAAACTATCCGGTGGTCACGCGCGAGAGCGCCTAGTCATGAGGGAGGTCAAAGGGATTCCGTGCGACGACCTGATCCGCTGGATCGCATCAAACGGCTCGTACGGAACGGAAAGATCGCTTTTACGACCAAGGCCCGGGAAGAAATGGACGAGCATGAGCTGACGAAGCAAGAGGTCCTCGAGGCCGTCTGCAACGCAACGCGAATCGACAAGCTTCTGGCGAGTCGGAACCCGCGAACGGGTGCACGCGAGCGCCTCTACGTGATTAAGGGCAGCACCATGCGAAATGTTGGAATCTACACGAAAGGCAAGATTCACCGAACCTACTCGTACGATGTGCCCTATGAGAGCGAAACCATCTACACGTTCATCTCGGCGAAGCTCACGCAGTAAGCGTTCGCCTGCTGCTGCAACAGACGACGTTTACCCGGCAACGTGTCCGACTTGCGGGAGCGATCGCATCCGAGTCCTGACGGGCGACTACACCGTGAGGATCGGTGGCAAGCCCACGGTCGTTCCGGACCTCACCCGCGCGGTGTGTCCTGAATGCGGAGAAGTCCTGTTCTCTGCGCGGGCCATGGAGCAGATCGAGGCGTGCTGGCCGGAAGAGAGAAAGTCGCGAGTGCGCAAGCGTATGGGAATCCCATGAAGACCCAGGTTCAGCGGCGTGGAAATGGCGAGCGTCACGTATCATAAGCCTGAGCCTGCAACCCTCGAGCGTGCGGAGCCCGGCGGCGACCGCTGGACGCTCAACTTCGGGCCGCAGCATCCGGCCACGCACACCACGC
>DASXUA010000126.1:0-10005 GCA_036505095.1 Phycisphaerae bacterium | reverse complement strand
CTGCTCAATGAAATCTTCTGCCCGCTTGTCAAACGTCAGGAGCGCATCAACTTCGCGGCGCAGTTCGGAATCTCCCCGGCAAGCCTGATCCAAGAACACGGCGCGCGCGGCGCCTTGGCGCTGACAGGCCGCCTCAAAGACTCGCTCGAGTTGCTCGTAACGTTCGGCGTTCACGTTCAGTGCCGGACGCACACCTTTCACTCGACCCGGCGGTCGCCGCGGCTGAGTTCCTGCAGGAGCCAGGCCTTGGCCATGCGCCAGTCGGCCTTGACGGTGCGGGGCGACACGGTCAGGACTTCGGCGGTTTCCTCGACTGTCAGGCCTCCGAAGAAGCGCAGCTCGACCGTGCGACTCTGGCGCTGGTGCAGGCCGGCCAGCTTGGTGAGCGCTTCATCAAGGGCCACGAGGTCGATCGGACGCTCCGGTAACAGGACCTGGACCTCAGAGAGCGACAGTCGCTCGCGCCCGCCTCCGCGCTTGACTCGTGCGTGTCGTCGCGCCGAGTCGACCAGGATGCGCCGCATCGCCACCGCGGCGACGCCCAGGAAGTGCGCGCGGCTCTGCCAGTGTACGCTGGTTTGATCGGCCAGCGCGACGTAAGCCTCGTGCACCAGCGCCGTGGCCTGCAGCGTATGCCCGCGACGTTCCTGACGCAGGTAGTCGTCGGCGATCCGGCGCAGTTCATCATAAACGATGGGCAGGAGCTTGGCCGACCCGCTCTTATCTTCGGCCACAAGCTCATTCGCGAGTTGGGCGCTGCCGTTGTTCGATTCCCCGCCGGTTTTCATGGCTCACCCCACCATGATTTTTTGCCCGGTTTTTCGCCAAATAGCGCGTTACCTCATAGAGGCGGGCAAGGCTCGTCCGCTTCGGACATTGTACCCGATCGCGCTGCGCCGCCCAAGCCAGTATGCCAACGCCGAGCGGTTGCGCTTCATTTGATGAGCCAGCAAGGAGAATGTCGTGCCATCACCCGTCTACCGGTCGCATTTTCGACGTTCGGTATCGGCCGTCGCCTCGTGGCTGCCGGCCATTCTAACACTGATCGCGACAGCCCTCGCGCAGGGCACCATCGGCCCGCCGATCAAAATCACCGTGGAACGTGAAGGGCTGGTCCCGGCCGTGGCTGCCCAGGAATCGCAGGGCGTCATCGCGGTCCGCGTCGGCGGCGCGGGACGGCTGAACGGCTTTCGCCTGGAGGGGACGGGCTGGACGGTGGCGGCGCTCGAAACGCCGAGCGAGTTGCTGGTGCAAGCCGGCGACGTGGTGCGCATCCGTTTCCGCGCGACACCGGGCAATCCGTCTGAGCCGCTGATCTTTCATGTCGCGCACAATGGCCGGACGGTGGAGAAACAGTTCAGTCTTCACCAGGACGTTTTCGACCGCGCTGGGCGCGCGCGCCCCTTGCAGCGGCTGCCGGAGGCCATAACCCCGCTGCCGTCCGGGGATGCGCCCGAGGGCGGCTCGTGTTCGGATCAGCAGATCCACTTCTCCGGGCGCATCGTGTACCTGCGCCCCAGCAGCGCCTTCGACATCCCCAACTATCCCGGCGGCAACACGATCGTGGTCGGCGTCGACAACGTGCGCGTCGAGATTCGCGACGAAGATGACCTGGCGCTCGAAGACGAGGTGATGTGGTCGGGATTGACCGACCAAAATGGCTATTTCGATGTGACGATCTGCTGGGACGATTGCGACGTCCTGGGCTGCGACGACCCCGACATCTACCTGTACGTTGAGACGGACACGGACGTCGTCAGTGTGCAGGAAGGCGGAATCCTGGAAGAGGACTATAGCTGGAGCACCGAGGATACCCCGCTTGAGATCGACGATTTCAGCGGCAACGAGGTGAATTTCGGCACGCTGATGCCGGCCGACGCCACGCTGTCCCCGGCGTTGCACATCCACAACAGCATCGTGCGCGCCCACCGCTTCATTCTTACACGTAGCGGTGCCGACACGGGTCATGTAGACGCGCAGTGGCCCGAGGGGGCGACCGGAGCTTCCTACAACTGTTTCTTCGAAGACATGTACGTGGGCGTCGATAAGCAGTGGAAAGAAGATACGCAGACCCACGAATACGGCCACCATTACGCCTGCGAATTCGGCGACATTAACGATCCCGACTATTGCAACGGCTTCTGTGACGACACTAATCCTTGCGGCAGTCCCGGGAATTGCCCGAATCCGGGCCACTGCCAATGGTGCCCGGAAAACGATGAGGATGCCTGGGCGGAAGGCTGGCCCAACTGGTTCGCTGACGTCGTGACGCGCTCCTATCCCCTGGACTACGTCGACTCAAGCGGCGCGCCGTATCAGCCGCTGTTCACGCGGAGTCAGGAACCGAATTCGGGCGCTTGCTGTGCCCAAACCTGGGGGGCGGTGATTACCGAAGGATTTGTCGGTGCGCTGCTGCGCGACATGGAGGACGCCGCTGAAGACGCCAATGGCGATGGCCTGCCCGATGTGCAGCCGGCCTGCGCGCGCGACGCGCTGGCCTTGGGCGTCGACGAGATTTTCACGGTCCTCGACCTGGACGAGCCTGAGACCGTGCTCGAATTCATCAACGCGTTTCGCGCCCGGTTCCCACAGTTCTCGACGGGCCTCTGGAAGACCGCTAACAGCATCGGGGGCAGCGCGTACACCTGGCCGGATAGCGCGCTTCCGGGCGCCGTAACGGTTCTGAGCTCACCGAGCCATCCTCTGGGCGTTGGCGGCGGCAGTCCTTTGATCACGGTCACCTGGGAGGAAGCCCCTGACGATGCCTCCGGTGCGGATGTTTATGCGGTGGGCTGGTCCACTACGGCGCTGGGCCCGCCGTTCTTCACCGCGACGGTCAGCGGACCGGATCCGGCGACTGGACAGTTCACCACGGTTAGTCCGCCGCTGGGAATTGGGCAATACTGGTTCTTGATTCGCGCGCAGGATTGCGTCGGAAACTGGAGCGAAGCGCTCGCGTTTTTTGGTCCGTTCGAGGTCACCGACTGCAACGGCAACGGCCTGGTCGACACCTGCGAAGCGACGTGCGATTTGTGCGCCACGCTGCCCGCCGGCGCCACGTGCACGTCCGACATTCAGAATTTCTGTAATATCACCGGATGCGGCGGTGCGGCGGATTGCAACGGCAACTTCTCACCGGATGCTTGCGATGTGGTAACGGGCGCGTCGGGCGACTGCAACGACAACGGCACGCCGGACGAGTGCGAGGCGGTCACCTTCGTGCAATGGGTCGGCGCGAGCGGCTCCTGGCATGATCCGGCCAACTGGTCGCCCGGCCTGCCCGGTACGGGCAGCCACGCCTGCATCGACGTCGCTGACGACATCACCGTGACGTACTCGCTGGGCAGTACACAGATCGCCAGTCTCGGATGCTATGAGACCTTCAGCCTGACCGGCGGCACGCTGGCGGGTACCGAAAACTTTGGCTTCTTCGGTCCGTTGGCCTTGTCCGGCGGCACGCTTTCCGGAACCGGGACGACCCACGCCAACGGTGACGTCACGATCAGCAATTTCGCTACCAACAAGGATCTCGCCCGCAATTTCATCAACAACGGCACCGCCGCCTGGACGGGCGGTACGCTGGGTATCAGCGCCGGCGCAATGTTCACGAACGCGCCCGGCCGCCTCTTCGACGATCAGCAGGGCGCCAACGTCAACGGCAGCGGTCAGCTTTTGGATCACAATATCACCTGGCTCAGCGGCACTCCGGCGGGCATATTCAACAATGCGGGCAGCTTCCGCAAATCGAGCGGCGTGGGCACGACGAACGTCAGCTTTGTGCCATTCAACAACTCCGGAACGGTCGAAGTGCTCGCTGGGACGTTCAGCCTGAATGGCGGCGGCACGAGCACCGGAACCTTCAACGGCTCTGCCGGCACCACGCTGCGCTTCGGCGGCGGTACGCACAATCTGACGAACACGTCGGCGATCACTGCTGCGACGGTCGGGTTTACCTCTGGAACCGTCAACATCGATGGCACCTACCAGGCCAGCGACACTACCAACATCAGCGCGAGCCTAACGTTCAACCCGGCCGCCACGCTGCTCAGCGTGGGGAATCTGCTGAATTTGATGAGCGGTGCCAGCGCGACGTTCAACAGCGGCGAGCCGGTGACCGTCCCGGACTACACGCAGAGCGGCGGCACGTTCACCGGCAGCAGCGATCTTACCGTCGCTGGGTCGCTGGGTTTCTCAGGCGGCACCATGGCGGGTTCGGGCACGACCCTCGCCAACGGCAACGTAACCATCACTAATTACAATACGAGTAAAGATATCGCCCGCAATTTCATCAACAACGGCGCCACGGCGTGGGTCAGCGGCACAGTGGGAGTCAGCGCCGGCGCTACCTTCACGAACGCCGTCGGTCACTTGTTTGATGACCAGCAGGGCGCCAACATCAACCCGAGCAGCGGCCTGGCGGTCGACAACAATATCACCTGGATCAGCGGTGCCCAGGCGGGCGTGTTCAACAACGCCGGCACCTTTCGCAAGTCCACGGGCACAGGCACAACCAGCGTCGGCTTTGTTCCGTTCAACAACTCCGGAATGGTCGAAGTGCTCGCTGGGACATTGAGCCTCAATGGCGGCGGCACAAGCACTGGAACGTTCAACGGCTCCGCCGGCGCCACGCTGCGTTTCGGCGGCGGCACGCACACTCTAACGAACACGTCGGCGATCAATGCCGCGACGGTGGCCTTCACTGCCGGGACTGCCAACATCGACGGCAGCTTCCAAGTCAGCGACACCACCAACATCAGCGCGAGCGTAACGCTCAACCCGGCCGCCACGCTAGCGAGCGTGGGCAACCTGCTGAACCTGCTGAGCGGTGCCAGCGCGACGTTCAACAGCGGCGAGCCGGTCACCGTGCCGGATTACACGCAGAGCGGCGGCACGTTCACCGGCAGCAGCGATCTTACCGTCGCCGGATCGCTGGCCTTCTCCGGCGGCACCATGGCGGGTTCGGGCACGACCCAGGCCAACGGCAACGTAACCATCACTAATTACAACACCAACAAGGACATCGCCCGCAATTTCGTCAACAATGGCACTACGACGTGGGTCAGCGGCACACTGGGGCTCAGCGCCGGCGCGACCTTCACGAATGCGGCTGGTCATCTGTTTGACGATCAGCAGGGCGCCAACATCAACCCGAGCAGCGGGTTGGCGGTAGATAACAGTATCACCTGGATCAGCGGTGCTCAGACGGGCGTGTTCAACAACGCCGGCACGTTCCGCAAGTCCAGCGGCACGGGCACCACCAACGTCAATTTCGTGCCATTCAACAACACCGGTACGATTGAGATATTGTCTGGAACCCTGTCGTTCGGCAGTGGCTCCAGCACCGCTGGTCTATACCAAACTGCCGGCGAGACCATTCTCAATGGCGGCAACCTCCAGAGCACCAACCCCATCGCGCTTCAGGGCGGTTTCCTGCGGGGCAACGGCACTGTGACCGGCAGCGTGACGAATTCCGCCGGAACGGTAGCGCCGGGATTTTCGCCCGGCACGTTGACGATCACAGGCAATTACATAAACAGCGGCGCACTTTCGATCGAACTCGGCGGCACCACGCCTGGAACGGGTTTCGACGTAGTGAATGTCGGCGGAACGGCGACGCTGTCCGGCTCTTTGCAAATCGCGCTGATCAATGGGTTCAATCCTCCGGTCGGCAGCACCTATCAGATTCTTACGGCCGGCACGCGCAACGGAACTTTTGCCAACGTCGTCAACCCGCCGGCCCTGCAAGTGAATGTGATCTATGCGCCGAATTCGGTCACGCTCGAAATCAGCGGCACGCCGGCACCCCTGGACATCCTCGCGGCCAACCCGCCGCTGACGAACCCGTATGGCGCAGGGGTATTCCGCGACGTGCTGCAGAACACGACGGCGGCGCTCGCGCCGCAAGGCATCGGAGTGCCCGGCACGCCCGACCAAGGTCCGTACACCTACGCCGCCATCCAGGTTACTTTCAGCGGAACGCCGACCCCGGCGCCGAACGCGAGCAATGTCAACGTGAGCTGCACCGATGTGGCTGGCAACGGTGCCGGCGATTGCCCCGGCATCGCGAGCGTCGGCGGCGTGGGTGCGGGTCCATGGATGATCGAACTCACAGCGCCTCCGCCGGCGCGCGAATGCATCACGCTCAACTTCGCCGGCACCCACGCGGGGCAGCACCTGCAATATCAGGCCTTGCCCGGCGATACGAACTTGGACGGAAACGTCAACACGCAGGACCTGCTGTGGCTGGTGCAGCGCATTAACGACGGCCTCGCCAATCAAGCCGCCAACTTCGCGCGCTACAACGTCAACCGCAGCACCGGCACCAGCCCGGTGAACACGCAGGACTTGCTGCGCCTGGTGCAGCTCCTGAACGGCGTCAACGCCACTCAGGCCTTCAACGGCGCGACGGTCGCGGGCTGCCCGTAATCTAGAGACTAGAAACTGGAGACCGGCAGCGAGACCTGAGGGGTCCCGGGCCGCGAATGGACCCGGATGAACACGGATCGATCGCCCTATCATTCAGAAACGCCGGGGTGCAAGCCCAATTTCTTGAGCAGCCGTCGCACGGTGCAGATACTCGGCCAATTCAGACGCAGCAGTTAGATCGTCGCGCGGCCGGTGGGCGTCAGACCGATGATGCGCAGGTAATCGCTCGACCACGCGAAATGGCCGTTCCATCGCTGGCGACGCGGATTGAACACATTAACCACAACGCCGCTCTGCGGATCTCGCGCCTTGATATGAGCGAGCTTCCAGCCATTACACCACGGACAGGCCCAGGCAAGATTATTCGATCGAGTGGGTCCTGCGCGCGAGGCGGGATCGACGTGATCGCAGTGGAAGCTGCCGAGCTGCGCTGCATCCGGCAATCGGCAGTACTCGCATCGCCCCCCAGCGCGCTCGCGAACTCTGCTGCGCAGCAACCTCGAGATTCGAGGCATCAGGACTCACACCGTCCGACGCCGCTTGGCCGCCAGGCGACGTTCGAGCTGACAGACCCACAGTTCCGCCAAGTACAGCAGAGCCTCGTCGAGCATCGTCTGCTCGCGGGGCGGTAGCGCCTCTTGCTTACCCTTCGCGACCAGATGATCGATCGCCTCTTGGAGAAGCCGCGGGATCCGCATCATCGTCTCGGGCAACGCGCCGTCGCCCGTGCGGCGAGCCTGACCGCCGCGCCGCGCCGCGCGTGTCTTGCCTCGCCGAGCGCTGTTCGTCAGGGTTTCAGCCAAGGGTGTTGTCCTCGGCGGCATCGCCGCGTACCTACGTTATTATACCGCGCTTACCCGGCTATGCGACCGGTGTAAACTTGAAACTGAGGTGCGGTACGCGACCGGAGTCGCTACAATTAGGAGCTTGGTGTGGTCGTGCCGGCGGGGGCGTCAGCACCCGTGAATCGCCGCGGTTCGCTGCGCCCCGATCGTATCGGCGGAAACTCATTCAAGGAGCGCGGAGGAAGACTTATGGTCAATCGTTTCTATCGGGCGCTGGCGCTCGGTGTCATCGTGCTGGGGCTGCATCGCACCGTGATAGCCGAGACTTTCGAGACCTGGCTGGTCACCGATGGCGAGGGCATTGTGCAGATCGGCACGTCGCAGACCCATCTGACACTCACGCAGTCGAGCCTGGAGGCGCTCAGCGTCGATCACGTCTTCCGTGCTTTCACGAGCGGCAGCGCGACGTTCGCGGGAGGCTCGGCGGGAGCCCGCCACGGCGGACCTTCGACCTCGCCCTCCCCGGGAACCTCGCCCTCTCGAGGCGGAAAGAGCGCCGCGTACGATTTGCACGCGACCGCTGAGACCGAACTCCTGCTGCATGCCGGCGCGCCGGGATCCGGCACGTACATGCTTGCCGCCTGGGACGCGGCGTTTGACGCGCCGTCCGGACAGTTCGTGATCGGCGACGCGCAGTTAGTGCAAAGCGGCGCAGACGGCGACGTGATCGTCGGCAGCCTGAGCCTGCGGCTCAGCGCGCTGGTCATCAACGTTCAGATTTCCAACGACCCGCAGCCCATCACCTATGACGGGGACTTCCCCGAAATCTGCCCGAACCCGAACACCGGTCCGGACGTGATCGTGGGCGCTCTGCCCAGCGTTGTGAGTTTCGGCACGGACGGCAGCGGCATCTACGCCTACGCGGCTGCCACCACCTCGTGCAACATTGGCAATCAGACCCTGAACTGGATTCAAAACACCAATCAGCATCCGGTGATCGCTGAGAACCTCTACCGGTTCAAGACGGTCAACGGCGCCGGACAGTTCGAGCAGATCGGCCTGTCGTGGCTCAAGCATGGTTTTGGGGCGTTGGCCGGGAGCCTCTGCTGCCCGTGCACGAATCCCGGCACGTTTTCGCTGCTGGGCATGGGTTGCTCAGACCCCTATACCGCCAGCACCAACGGCGATCAGCCCTCGATGGGGCCGCGCTCGCAAGTGAATGCCGCCACCGGCTGCTTCCCCTATCCCTTCGCTAATCCGTCGCCGAGCGCATGCGGCGGAGGAAACAATTATCTCACGCCGCCGGCCCCCGCCGCCGTCATCGGACGGCGGTTGCAGGTGGCGTTTGCCGATATCGATGCCGCGCCGAACGCCGGCGCGCTGTATTTCATTGAAGCCCACTACCTGGCGCCCGACGACACGGCGGCCGGCAACGACAACAACAACGCGTCCTATCGCCGCGTCATGTTTTCGGGAACCACCATGTCGCTGGTCAGCGGCTCCATCACCCAGCAGCAGAAGGCGGGCATCCGCGCCTGGCAGGACAACGATCCGGCCGTCACGCTGGTTGACATTGATGTTCCCAACGATGGCGCTCCCAACGGTGGCCGCATGACCCTGGGATACCGAGTGACCGATCTCGGCGCCGGCCAGAGGCATTACGAGTACGCGCTGTACAACATGAATTCCAACCGCTCGGCACAATCCTTCTCGATTCCGGTGCCGGCCGGCGTGGTGATCACCAACGTCGGCTTCCACGACGTGTCGTATCACAGCGGCGAATTGTATTCGAGCACCGACTGGACCGGCGGCGCATTGGATGGCGACATCACCTGGTCCACCCAGACCTATGCGCAAAACGTCAACGCCAACGCGCTGCGCTGGGGCACGCTCTACAACTTCCGCTTCGATGCCAACACGGTGCCGCAGGCGGCCAACGCGACGGTCGGGCTGTTCAAACCGGGCACGCCGAGCTCGGTGACGGTCGCGGCGGTCGGACCTTCGTTGTCGGTCGGCCTGGCGAACATTGTCAGCGCCAATCCGCCGACGCCGGCCGGTAATCCCTACGCGCCCGGCGCGCCCTTCCGTGACGTGCTCGACACCGGCACGGGACCCACGCTGACCGCCGGCATCGGGGGCGCGACGACCGCCCCTCAGGGCGCGATCAACTACGCCCAGATTAGCGTGACCTTCAACGCTACGCCCGAGCCCGCGCCCACGCCCGCGAATATCACGTTGACTTGCACGGGCGAACCGTGTCCGACCGTCACCGGTGTTTCCGGCAGTGGCTTCGGGCCCTACGACCTGACGCTGTCGGGGGTGATCCCGCCGCTGCAGTGCACGACGTTCACCTTCGCCGGCACGAATGCGGGACAGAAGCTGCAATATACGTCCGTTCCGGGCGACGTGGACTTAGACGCGGCGGCCAGCACACTGGATCTGCTCTGGCTCGTGCAGCGGATTAACGACGGCACGGCCAATCTGCCGGCCAACCTGGCGCGCTACAACATCGACCGCAGCGCCGGCGCCGGTCCGCAGGTCAACACCCTGGACGTGCTGCGCCTGGTGCAGCTCCTGAATGGCGCCAACACCACGCAAGCCTTTAACGGCATTACGGTGGCGGGCTGCCCGTAATCAGAACCCCCCACGCGAGTGGGGGGTGACGTGCGCGCGGCTTATCGTGTGCGCAACTCACCCCGCTCTCGCGGTGCGGTATGCTGATCCACGAGCATCAGCGACCATTGCAGGCAGAGTTCTCGCGCGGAGAGACTTGCCCGAGCCGCACCGTGTGCCC